>NZ_DOPT01000031.1:0-137 GCF_003512625.1 Herpetosiphon sp.
CCGCGTAACCACGCTGGCACATCGTCGCCTGCGCTTGCTGCTGGCGGGACTGGCGGCGCTGCGTCGGCTTGCATCCACGCGGGCACATCGCCACTTGCTGCTGGGGCGGCTGGCGCGACATCTAAATCCCCGCGTAA
>NZ_DOPT01000031.1:259-33951 GCF_003512625.1 Herpetosiphon sp.
TCCCCTGCACTCGCAGCCGGAGCTGCTGGCGGAGCTGCGACATCCAAATCCCCGCGTAACCATGCTGGTACATCGTCGCCTGCGCTTGCTGCTGGCGGGGCTGGCGGCGCTGCGTCGGCTTGCATCCACGCGGGCACATCGCCACTTGCTGCTGGGGCGGCTGGCGCTGCGACATCCAAATCCTCGCGCAACCATGCTGGCACATCGTCGCCTGTGCTTGCTGCTGGCGGGGCTAGTGGGGCGGAATCGGCTTGCATCCACGCTGGCACATCATCCCCTGCACTCACAGCTGGAGCCACTAGCGGCGCGACATCTAAATCCCCGCGCAACCACGCTGGCACATCGTCACCTGCACTTGTTGCTGGAGCCGCTGGTGGTGCTGATTCAGCTTGCAACCACGACGGCACATCGCCACTCGCTGCCGGAGCCGCTGGCGGCGCGACATCTAAATCCCCGCGCAACCACGCTGGCACATCGTCGCCTGCACTTGCTGCTGGAACCGCTGGTGGTGCTGATTCAGCTTGCAACCACGACGGCACATCGCCACTCGCTGCCGGAGCCGCTGGCGGCACGACATCTAAATCCCCGCGCAACCACGACGGCACATCATCCCCTGCGCTTGCTGCCGGAGCCGCTGGCGGTGCTGGTGGGGCGGAATCGGCTTGCATCCACGCTGGCACTCCGCTACTTGCCGCTGGGGCTGCTGGCGAAGTTAATGGAGCTGTTGCAGGCTTGAGCCAAGGTGGCACATCATCGCTTGGCCCAGCTGCATCGAGATCGACATCTGATAATTGCACCACAGGTGGCTCGGTATCGAAATCTTTGAGCCAATCGGGCAAATTGCCAGTCCCACCACGTCGCGCAATCACAGGTTCTTCATTATCTTCCACAAACGAGGCAATACCTGGTGGTGGTGCTGGTTCACTCGGTCGCAACTGCTGCAACCATGCTGGCATAGGCTCTTCATCGGCGTTGGCACTGGGCTTGGGAGCTGGTGGGGTCGTCTCGACCGAGCCTTGCAACCACGACGGCACATCAGCACTTGGTGCTGCTGGTGTTGGGGCAGGGTCGGCGGGCAATGCTGGTTCTTGCAACCACGACGGCACATCAGCGCTTGGCGCTACTGGCGTTGGGGCGGGAGCGGCGGGCAACGCTGGCTCTTGCAACCACGATGGCACATCAGCGTTGGCACTGGGCTTAGGCGCTGGTGGGGTTGTCTCGACCGAGCCTTGCAACCACGACGGCACATCAGCGTTGACCACTGGTGTGGGTGGCGGCGGAGTTGAACCTGACTGCAAATCGGATAACCAATTAGGCAAGGGTTGTTCGGAGCGTGGAGCATTTGGCAATGGTTCGTCAGCAGGCAAGGCAGGAGCAGTTGCTTGCAAATCACGGAGCCATGGTGGAAGCTCTTCGCTATTGGCGGGTGCTGGTGCAACATTCGGCGCGGGGATTGGCGCTGCCGATTCTTGTAACCAAGGCGGCAAGCTCTCGGCATTCGCAGCAACTGGCGGCGGTGGGCTTGCTTCTTGCAACCACGGTGGTAGGCTCGATGTGCCACGTTTAGCAGGCACAACTGTTTGTTGCTGATCGAGATCTTGCAACCATGGTGGTAGATCATTGCTAGCGCTTGGCGTTACAGCCAATGGCGCTTGACATTGCCCACAAAATTGGCGATCAGGAGTATTGGGCGTGCCACAGCGAGGACAATTCATTGAGGCCGCCTCCTAGCGATCCAAATACGGGAGATCAATCCCGAGTAAGATGCGAATACTTGCAACAATAGCACCAATCGCCGAGCCAAAAATGAGACCGCGCAGACCCGCCATCACAATGTAGCGTTGAATCCAGCCTACGGTTTCACCCAAGTACGGCAAACCTGCCAACAATGGCAACTGCAAGAGCAAAAATACCAAGGCCACGCTCACCACGATAATTGCTTCGCGCTGCCCAGCACCAAAGGCGTGGATCGCCGCAGTTAAAGCAAAAAATGTCAGCAAGGCCAAGAGGCTAATACTGATTGGAGCATAAACCCAGCGAATAACATCTTGAAATAACCCTAATTCCAAGACATTGGCTCGGCCTTGGGTCGTATAGCCATAGACGGCCAACGCAGGCGGGATAATCACCCCCAACAGCAGCGCAATACTATACCAGCGTTTGGGATCGGTTGATGCTAAACGTTTAATATGATGAATAATAACATTGATTGAACCAGCAATCAGCGCAAAAGCAGCAATAACCGTTGCCCAACTGAGCAAAATTTGACTGCCATTGTTAATACTATCAATCCCCGGAAAAAGGCGATCGATTAAAACGAAAATACCGGCAACGCTGCCGATCAAAATAGGAATTAAGCGCTTTGGATTGCGGAGCAGGTCAATTCGACGCATCCCACCCATCCTTTATCTAGGCAGCAATGGAAAATCTTGTGGCAAGATTGCTAATTGGCCTAAAGAAACCAAAATAATCCCAAGAATAATGACCCCAATAATGACCGAACGGAGGACATCATGGGTTAAGATGCGGGCAAATCCTAAGGGTGTTGGGGTAATATAGGCCTCAGCAGCATAGATTTCCTCACCCAATAAGGTACCATTGGCAGTCAATAATGCTGCGGTCAGGGCTTGCTGATCGGTGGTTCCAGCGATTTGCAAAATGTTATGGGCACGGCCTGGCTCCGCAAACAACAAATAGCCTTGTTCAAATGAACCAACCGTGATACTCGCCTCCATGGGTTCGCTGGTAATCCGATTACTGAGCCCAGCTGAAAACGCGATGGGGTCGTTAGCAGCCAACAGCTGAATCAGCTCAGGCCGATAATCTTCGCTGTAGCCAGCATCGCGATAGGCACGCCGAATAGTACCACGCAAGGCCAAATGGGCAATTGGGTCACCGCTTGAAGCTGCAATTCCAGCCCCACGCCGTGCTGCAATATCGGTGATGCGCTGCGCCAATACTAAGCCAGCCAACGTTTCTGGGTTAATCGTGGAGCCATCAAGCGAACCACTGCCTGGTGAAACATGGATCGGTTGACCGGTTTCAGCAGAACGTGCCAACGCACTATTAATCAGATCAATGGGGGGAAGCGGGCGGCGGTTAATCTTACGTCCACCAGTAACTAGCCGTGCATAGACAAAGGGCAAGGCAATTGCTAGGGTTAAGATGAGTGACACGACGAGAATCTCAAAGGGAGACACGGGTTGGCCCTCACAACTGACACAGCTTGTAGCAAGTAGGCAGATAGGCGTAATTGCGCTGAGTGTAGCCCATCGTTAATCCTTTGTCAACTTTCCAGGGCGTTCAGATGCTCAATTAACCGTTGCCAACTGGCCTCGGTTTCTAAGGCGTTCGCATAGCTTGCGAGGCGCTGTCGTAGCGGGCTTGGCACGAAGGTTTGACCAAATAAACACAGTTGGCTCAAAACAATGCTAGCAACATGGCCCGAGCGTAGAAACAACTGTGCGACTCCGCTCAGGCGATGGCGATGCAAGCTCTGCGCCAATTGCACCAACACCTGCTCAGAATCATCAACCTCGGCCATGCTGCCACTCCGCTGTATCCAAAATAATCGTGACTGGGCCATCATTAATCAGTTGAACCTGCATCGCTGCGCCAAATTGACCACTCGCCGTCGTAATGCCTTGTCCACGACAATAGGCAATAAATTGGTCAACCATTGGCTCAGCCAACGCTGGAGCCGCCGCCCCAGTAAACGATGGCCTGCGACCCTTGCGCGTGTCGGCATACAACGTAAATTGTGAAACCACCAGTAATTGGCCTTGGCAATCAATCAACGAGCGATCAAAACGATCGTGGGCATCAGGAAAAATCCGCAAATTGAGGATCTTATCAGCAAGTTTTTGCAAATCGTCGCTAGTATCGCTAGGACTCACTGCCAGCAACACCAACAAGCCAGTCTCAATTTGGCCGACAATCTGCTCAGCAACGGTAACGCTGGCATTAGCTACGCGCTGGATAATTGCCCGCATCGTTTTTGCCCCCGTAAAATGCTCCAGCACTGCCCATAATTCGCCCAAAGACCATGCGACCACGATCGTTCGTCCAGACCCGGCTGACGATCACCCGAACTTCATCACCGATCCGTTCGCGGGCATCTTCGACGACTACCATAGTGCCATCTTCGAGGTAGCCAATGCCTTGTTCGCGCTCGCGGCCTTCTTCACGCACTTTCACAACCAACATTTCGCCAGCCCCAACGGGTGGGCGTACCGCATCGGAAAGCACATTTAAATTGAGTACCTGCACGCCTTGTAATTCAGCAACTTGGCTCAAATTCTTATCGTTGGTAATCAAGGCATGACCATCTTGCAGCGCCAAGGTCACCAACTTCTGGTCAACGCCACGCGCATTGGCAATATCATCGTTGGGCATTTCGAGCCGCAATTGATCATCTTTGCGAATTTCTTCGAGCATATCCAAGCCACGGCGACCGCGCATCCGCTTCATATCATCGCTCGAATCGGCCAATAATTGCAATTCGTTGAGCACAAAGCGCGGCACAACCAAAATCCCATCAAGAAACCCACTGCGTACAACCGCCAAAACTCGACCATCAATAATGGCGCTTGTATCAACCAAACAGGTTCGACGCATTGGGACAGCTTCTTTAACTGCGCGAACTTTGGGTGTTTGCAGCGAAACCCCAAAATTAACCAGATTTTTCTTGTGATACTCGAAGGCTACAACACAAAAGTAGATAATAAAGAAACTGGCAAGTGCCGGCGAATAGCTGCCTAAAAGACCAGGTAGTTGGCTTAGGGGGATGGATAATAATGCTGCGAGCATCACACCCAATAATGATCCCAGCGCCAAGGCAATCAACTCTTGAGCCGTGCTACGACGCAAGCGTTGGTTGATATTGCGAATTGGGTATAAGGTTATCCGATGGGATATCAATAAACCCAAGCCAGCCCCCGAAAGTGTGAGTAGCTGCATGGCTAAGGTTTCATCGCTTGTTCGTGGATTGCTGGCCGAGCTAGAGCCAAAATACCAGCCAATATAGCCAAGCACGACCATCCCCAAAATGCGCACCCAAAAATCAATGCTAAGTAAGCGATTTCTGTTTACAGCCACAGCCTTTTTTTCCGAAATCGTCATAAATCTCCTCGTGAGCACATCCACAATTCACGCTTAATCATCATTAGTATCAGTTGTTGCCTTTGCCGTTGGCGGCTCACCAGGTGATGGTCGCGGCGCACCAATTAAAGCAGCTCGCACTGCTTCAATCAATGAACGAATGCCAGTAACCTGAAACGCATCGATCTGCGGTAAGGCATCGATCTGCGGCACGATTGCATTATGAAAACCCAGCTTGGCGGCTTCATTCAAACGTCGATCAAGCTGACTTACCGAACGCAACTCGCCCGAAAGCCCAATTTCACCAATTAAAACGGTATTTGGTTCAACCCGCTGGTTGCGAAATGATGAAGTTATTGCCGTAGCCACCGCTAGATCGATCGCTGGCTCGGTCACTTTCAAACCGCCTACCACATTAACATAAATATCCTGATTGAACAATGGCACACCAACCCGTTTTGAGAGCACCGCAATGATCATCGCCAAGCGATTTTGATCAAAGCCGTTGGCCGTTCGTCGCGGTTGGGCATTGGCAGTATGGCTGGTCAGGGCTTGCACTTCCAATAACAAGGGTCGCGTGCCTTCTAACATCACTGCTACCGCTGAGCCAGGCGAGTTGGTGCTACGCTCGGCCAAGAAAATCTGCGATGGATTGGTCACCTCGACCATGCCACCTTGATTCATCTCGAAAACCCCAACTTCATTGGTTGAGCCAAAGCGATTTTTGACGCTGCGCAATAAGCGATATTGATGAAACCGTTCGCCCTCAAGGTACAACACCACATCAACAATATGCTCAAGCACCCGTGGCCCAGCAATCGCGCCTTCTTTGGTCACATGGCCAACCAGCATAATTGAAATATTGTGTTGTTTTGCAACTCGCTGAAGCCGTAGCGCACCTTCGCGCACCTGCGAAACACTGCCTGCCGCCGAGGTCACACTCTCACTATACACGGTCTGAATCGAATCGACGATCACCAAAACTGGCTTCATGCGTTCAATTGTGGCAATCGCCGTATCAAGACTGGTTTCGGCCAAAATATATAAACGCTGCGCCGATAAGCCCAAACGGGTGGCGCGGAGCTTAATCTGCTGCTGCGATTCTTCCGCTGAGATATACAACACATCGCCAGCAGTTTCCGCCAAAGCAGCACTTTGTTCGAGCAAGAGCGTCGATTTACCAATCCCAGGATCGCCGCCAATCAGCACCAACGAGCCTGGCACAATCCCGCCACCAAGCACGCGAGCAAATTCGCTGCCACGAACTGGCAAGCGTTGAACATCGCCAAGTTGAATATCGGGCAGGCGTAATGGTTCGCTCACTCCAATAGGTGAACGAGTACTACCGCCTGTCGTACCTGCTGATTTTGCGATAACCTGTTCAACCAAGCTATCCCACGAACCACATTCGGTACAACGACCCATCCAACGGGGAAACTGCGCATCACATTGTTGGCAGACGAAAATTGTACGTTGTTTGGCCATGAAGTTCCATATTCCTTGCTTGCCGCATCTCGTTAAATTATAGCACAGCCGCTTAGTTGAATACACCAACTTCGTGCTATACTTGGCGCAAATTGCCAAGCTTAATCCTACCCTTTTTGGCTTTAGTCTGCCCTAGAATTCGTTGCAATGTCCCCCATATGGGCAGGATCACCGCTGGCCTAAAGTGGTGCTTTTGGGTTATCGCAATGGCTTAAATAATTTTTTACAATAGCGAGTGAGGGTTATCGCTGGCTTAAAGGCAAGCTGGTACCACATTCGTCTGCCGTCACTTGCAATGCTGCATGTGCTGCTTAACGTGAGGTTGGTATGCCATCAACACCGCATCGTCAGCGTAAACCAGAGTGGTTACGCAAACCTGTGCTTTCACCAGAGTTGCGTAATGTCCGTCAATTACTGCGTGATTTGAATCTGAATACTGTGTGTGAAGAAGCATCGTGCCCCAACATTGCCGAATGCTTTGGCCATGGCACTGCTACATTTATGATCGGCGGCGATCGTTGTACTCGACGTTGCCATTATTGCGATGTCACGACTGGCAAGCCTTTTCCGCTTGATCCACGCGAGCCGAGCAATGTCGCCGAAGCCGCTGCTCGCTTGGGCTTGAAGTATGTGGTAGTTACCGCCGTTGCTCGCGATGATGTCAAGGATGGCGGCGCTCGCCACTTTGCCCGCACCATCAGCGCGATTCGTCAACGCTTACCCGAAGCCGAAGTTGAGGTCTTGATTCCTGATTTCAAAGGCGAGGCCGAAGCGCTCAAAACGGTATTGGATGCCGAACCACATGTGCTCAATCACAATATCGAAACTGTTCGTAGCGTGTTTAAGAGTGTGCGGCCCCAAGGCGATTATGATCGATCGCTCGAATTATTAGCTCGTAGTCGTGAGTTTGCCCCGCAGATTACAACTAAATCGGGGTTTATGGTGGGTTTAGGCGAAACAACCGACGAAATCTACCAAACTATGGATGATCTCAAGCATGTTGGGGTTGAACTGGTCACGATTGGCCAATATTTACAACCATCACTGAACCATGTGGCAGTGAGCGAATATATTCCTCCCGAGCGTTATGGCTTGTATCGCGACCATGGCCAGCAATTGGGCTTTCGAGCAACCTTTGCTGGGCCATTCATTCGATCATCATTCCACGCTGGGGAATTACAACACCATCAACCAAGCAGCGACGTGGCTAGCCCAGTGCAAGAATGGATCGCACTCGAACCACGTTAGATTATAGATAGAAGGAGTTCCTATGTCGTCCGTGCATGAAACGCATTTATTGGCTGAAGGTATTACTGCCGCCAAAGCAGGCCAACGTGCAGCAGCCCGTGATTTCCTGACCCAAGTGATTGCGCTAAATGCACGGAACGAACTAGCGTGGCTCTGGATGAGTGCGATTGTCGATACGCCTGAACAACGCCGCGATTGCCTTGTACGGGTTTTGTTGATCAACCCAAGCAACGAAGCCGCGCAACGCGGCATTGCGGCCCTTGAAGTGCAAAACAAACCAGCCCCGTCAATGCCTGAGCCAACGCCAATTGTGGCGATCGCCGCTGCCAGCAGCAACCTGATTCAATGCCCATTTTGCCAAGCGAATACCGATAGTAGCAAGCTCGATTGCCAAGTTTGTGGCGAAAATATCATCCTCACCTGCCCCTCATGTGATAGTACAATAAACTTATGGGAAACCACTCGCTGCCCATGCGGCGAAGGGTTACGTCACTACATTTTCTTTCCCGATGGCATCGATCACGAAGGGCTAGGCCAGCGCTATGCCTTGATGGAGCGCTGGGAACCTGCTGCTCGCCAATGGGATCGAGCACTCAAAGATGGCTCGCATGTGGTGATGTTGCACCGAAAATTGGCCCAAGCCTACGATAAGATTGGTCGCAACCAAGAGGCCGAGTTTCACCGCCAAGTGGCTCAATCCTAATTCCTTAGCCAATCTTTACTTGCATCAAGCCAAATCTATGTCAAAATCGGTGTATCCTTGAAAATAGCCAATGAATGTCTCTTTAGCGATGGATTACCGTTATGACAATCGATGATGAACTTGCCAAAGGCATCGCTGCTGTGCGAGCAGGCCAGCGTGAGCTAGCTCGCCAGCATCTCCAAAAAGTACTCCTTACCGATTCCAAAAACGAGTCCGCTTGGCTTTGGCTCAGTGGAGTCGTCGAAACCCGCACCCAAAAGCGCGACTGCTTACAACTTGTGCTTTCGATCAATCCCAATAATACTGCGGCACGACGCGGGCTGGAAGAATTAGCCCAAAGCGAAGCTGCCGATTTTCTTTCGACGTTTGAGCCACCAGCACCGCCACCAGCACCGCCACCAGCACCGCCACCAGCACCGCCACCAGTCGCCCCAACCCCAACGCCAGCAGCGCCTATCAGCAGCATGGCTAGTTTCGAAGAGCCACCTGCGGCCATGTTCGAGCCAGTGCCAATCGAGCTTGATCAGCCAATGGCTGGCTTTGGTTTTGCCCCAATGGTCACTGAAGTAACGCCTGAGCCAGCTCCGGTGCTTGGCAATATGCCAACGAATGTGCCCAAGCCGCCGCAAAATCTCGAAGCGCCCTGCGCATTTTGTGGCACACCGACCCAAAGCACTGGTGAATGTAGCAATTGTGGCACTGAGCAAACCTTCGATTGCCCCAATTGTGGGCATGTGCTCGATGTGCGCGAAAACTGGATCTGCGAGTGTGGTCATTCCTTCGAGAATTTTCTTACGCCCGAACGCAAGCTTGATCGCGAACGGCTTGGCCAGATGTATAGCGACCGCGATTTTCCTGCTGCAGCAGTTAAACAATGGAAGGCAGCCTTGCCAACCAGCCGTCGTCCGCAACAACTCCATGCAGCAATTGGGCGGGTTTATGATAATCTAGGCTTATATGAGCAAGCTGAAATGCACTATAGGTTATCAAAACAAAAATGATCGATCGTGAACTATTACAAACCACCTTGGCTGAGTGGCAACTAACCCTTAGCACCAGCCAAATCGACCGCTTGGAGCACTACGTGGCGTTGCTGACGCAATGGAGTGAGCGCATGAATTTGGTTGCGCCCTCGACCTTGCCCGAAGCAACCCGCCGCCACCTGTTGGATTCGTTTTCGTTAGCGACGACCTGCGAGCAAGCTCCCGCCAGTTTGGCCGATATTGGCTCAGGCGCGGGCTTGCCAGGTATTCCTTTAGCGATTTTATGGCCCGAAACCGAAGTATTGCTGATCGAATCGATCAGCAAGAAGGCCGAATTTTTGCGCCATGTGGCCCAAGAATTACAGCTTGAGCGGGTGTTGGTTGAGGTCGAACGGGCCGAGGTTGTGGGCCGCGAACGGCGCTGGCGCGAGCATTTTGCGCTGGTTACCGCTCGGGCTGTTGCCAATTTGGCGACCCTCGCCGAGTATTGTCTACCCTTGTGCCAAGTTGGTGGCATGTGGCTTGCACCCAAAGGTTTTGAGATTGAGCCAGAAGTGCAAGATGCTGAGCAGGCCATAACCATTCTTGGAGGTCAATTACGGGCGGTCTATAACGTCACCATTCCAGCTGAACCTGTCCGTTCACTTGTTGTCGTAGACAAAGTAGCTTCAACCCCATTGACCTATCCACGCACGGTTGGCACACCATCCAAAAAGCCTTTGTAACTTTTTGGAAAAGCGCTTCGTACCACTTGAGAACCGCCAGCGCGGTGTGCTAGAATGAAGTTCACACAGTCTTTGTGTTTAGCTAAGGAGGAATTCCTATGTCGTTGTTGAGCCGTGTTCGCGACCTGGTTAGCGCTAATCTCAATGCGATGTTGGATAAGGCCGAAGACCCTGAAAAAATGGTCAACGAGTACATGCGGCAATTGCAAGAACAACTGTACGAAGCCAAAACCGCTGTTGCATCCGCCATGGCCGATGAAACCAAATTGCACAACAAAATGGTGACATTCCAAACCGAAGCTGATCAATGGCAATCCAAGGCTGAAGCTGCGGTTCGCGCAAGTGACGATGAATTGGCTAAAGCTGCCTTAGGCCGCAAAGCCAATGCTCAAAAAATGGCTGATACCTATCGCCAACAATACGAACAACAAGACGAACAAGTTGAGCAACTGCAAAAAGCCTTGGTCAGTCTTGAATCACGCTTGTCGGAAGCCAAAGCCAAGAAAGAATTGATTATCGCCAAGAAGAATCGCGCCGAAACCCAAGAAGCGATTCAACGCACGGTTCAAGGCTTGGGCAACCTCAATGCGATGGATAAATTATCCCAAATGGAAGAACGGGTCGATGATCGCTTGGCTCAAGCCGATGCTATGTCGAAACTTGAAGGTAGCTCGCTCGAAACTCGCTTTGCCGACCTCGAACGCGATACTGCTGTCGAAGATGAATTGGCCGCTTTGAAAGCAAAAATGGGTAAACAATAGTTTTGAAATCGCGGGTGTTGGCGCAAACCAACACCCGCTTTTGATTTAACTGCTTTATCCCAGCAATACCGCAATCGCAAAGCCTAAAATAATCAAGCCAGAAATTCGATTGATCCAAACGCTATAGGCTTGCACTCGCTCACGCAATAAGCTCACGCTGCCACTCAACAACAACCACCATAAAGCCGAACCCGTGGTCACGCCCAGCACCAACCACACGCTATCCCAGCCATAGGCCGTAATTCCCAAGCCAGCAAAAACTGTCGCAAACGATAAAATCGTCAAAGGGTTGGTCAAGGTCAAGAAGAGCGTCGAGGCATACATCGCCCATAAATTATCGGCTTTGGCATGCGCTGCTTCGGTCGCCGGACGACTTAGCATGGTCTTGATCGCCAAATAGCCGAGAAATAGGCCGCTGATAATCCGTAATCCCAGCAACCAGCCCGAATCTTGGTCAAGTTTGTTGAGGGCTGCCGCCAAACCAAACGCTGCCAACATGCCATACAAACCATCGGCAGTTGCCGCTCCCAAGCCTGATAAAAAGCCCGCCAACCGTCCATGAATTAAACTACGTCGAATGCACAACACCCCAATCGGCCCAACTGGTGCGGCAATCGAAAACCCCAAAATAAGCCCTTTCAGCAACATCGCAATGCCCTCACTTGCCTAAAATCGTCGATCAAGGCTAGTTTCGCATAAATTGCACGCGAGTGCTTGCAACAATGGTAGTATATTCGTTACCCTACAACGAATGCTAGACAAACGCTTAAATTGATGAGGTCTTTAGATCTATGACCGTACAACAACTTGAAACTACTGTCGCACCTCGACATGTCGCAATAATAATGGATGGCAATGGCCGTTGGGCACAAGGCCGTGGACTCCCCCGTCTGGCAGGGCATCATGCTGGAACTGGTAATATCAAACGAATTGTGCGCGAGGCTATCTCCCTAGGCATTCCCTATCTCACGATTTATGCCTTTTCAACCGAAAATTGGAAGCGCCCATCGTGGGAAGTGCGCGGATTAATGCGCATTATGGCCGAATATCTTGATCGTGAGTTGCGCGAGTTGCATGCTGAAGGGGTACGCTTGCACTTGCTGGGCACGCTCGAAGGGGTCGATTCGGCGCTCGCCAAGAAAATTCAAAATGCCATTACCATGACTGCCAATAATACCGCCTTGACGCTCTCGGTAGCCTTCAACTATGGTGGTCGCGCCGATATCGTCAATGCAGTGCGCGAAATCGTGGCTAAGGGGATCAATCCTGAGGATATTAGCGATGAGATGATCGCTGGGCACTTGTATACATCGGGCATTCCCGACCCCGATTTGATTGTGCGCACCAGTGGCGAGCAACGCTTAAGCAACTTTTTGATTTGGCAGGCCGCCTATAGCGAATATTATATGACCCCGCTGCTGTGGCCCGATTTTGGCCCCGACCAGTTTCGCGAGGCCGTCAGCAATTTTGGCAATCGCGAACGCCGTTACGGTGGTCGGATCGGTGAAGGCGAAATGGCTAAATAATCACATTTACGCCCTCACCCCCTAGCCCCCTCTCCCAACCAGCAGGCGAGGGGGAATCGTCCTATCATGCAACAGTGGGCAAGAGGTTAGGGTGAGGGAACGCTCCCATCCCTTTGCAGCGGCATCCCCCATTGTCGGCCCGCGAATCATACCAAAGTCTCTTGTCGGAACATGATATGATAGCAGTAGCATGGTTGTTAAGTAACCTATTGCACTTTCTTAGCTTTACGCACTGGCTATTTCACTATCCCAAGAGGTTTTTCCGATGCATATGCGATTGCCTGCTGCCCATACCCAACTTTTGCGTCAACTCAAGGATGAGCGCAGCAAACTGCAAGATCTTGTGTGGGAACTCGATGATCTTGAACATGCTGTCGCCGATTTAGAACAACACGTATGCGATACGCCCGATCCGAGCAAGCATCAGGAGTTGGAGCAACTTCGCCAACGCCACGATCACATTGAAGATGCAGTGCTCTATCAAATGATGTATATCGACCGCTTACAAGAACGCTACGACCTTTTGCCCTACTCAGCGATTCCCGCTGCCTGAGCCGCATCGATGGGGCTAGGCTTGGCGCTAGCCCCAACTATCTCCGCAGATAAATCGCCACACTTGCATTTTCATAGACCAGCTCAAATTCAGCTGTATTGGCTAATTTGGCTTGATTGAAGATTTTGCCATTGGTGGTAGCATAGGCGTAATCATAGTTATGTTCACGCATCCACTGAGCCAATTCAGCAGCACTTTTTTCGTTGGCATTGCGCAACCAACTGGTTTCAGCCTCAACCGCCGCAATATACTCAGCTGTACCTTGGTTGTAGACAACTGGCGGTGTGCTCACTTGCAAGCCAGCATAGGGCAAAATCCACCAGCCACCATCGCTGCCACGGGCCACGTTATACAACCAACCTTCGGTATTAATCGCAAACCGCGCATTTTTGGGAATGCGCTGCACAATCCAATTCAGGGCAGTTAAATCATCAGCTTTGGCGATAATCGTACCATCGTTGATTACGCTGTGCATTTTGGTAGCCGAAATCAGCACGGTTATTGCCAAAATTGCGGTGCGAATCGCCCGCCAACCTCGGGCTACTCCCTGTTTGAGATGTTTGCTCAAGCCTTGGTCTAATGAAGCAACCCCAAAGCCAAACCACAAACTAATCGGCAAAAAGATTGCTAAGGCCACAATGTTGTTGTTGAAAAACGAGAGGTAGGGCAAGCCAATTACCACTGGATTAGCAAACAGCATGACAAGGCTAGCCCATAAAAAGCTGATCAACACTAAACGCCAGTGTTGAAACAAGCCAATCCAAGCCGCCAACAAACCTACTAAGAAGAGCAAAAGGTTATTCCACGTCCAATACAAGCCTTTGGCAGCTTCATAGGTGTTGTAGCCGCCGCCAATCAATTGCTTGGGTGTGCCACTGCCAGCAGGCTGAATTTCACGAATCAATAGGGCCAGCCATGGCGACATCAACAAAATCGCCATGCCGACTGATGCCGCTTGCTTGCCCAAGATTTGCCAACGCTGCTCGGTCCAAACATCGCGGCCCAACCAAACTGCGACACACCATAACAACGCAAAGCCAGCCGCCACAAAGTGAGTTGGCAGTAGCCCACCAACCACGAGCGTTAGCAAAATAAGGCCTTTGCGATCAGGTCGATCAAGCGCAACCCACGCCAACAGCAACACCACTGGAACCATCGCCAAACCCGAAAGCAAGGTGTAACGGCCCCAACTCAGGTAATAAGCGGGCATAATCGAGATAAAGCCCGTCATGGTGGCGGCGGCTAGGCCAGCAATCGGGCTTTTGGTTAGGCCAATCGTCGCGCTGCCAACCGAAATCACCACCAACACACCCAAGAATTGACCATACCACAGCATAAATTGGGGAATGCTCATGCCACTCAGATTGTAGATCGTGGCTGCCGTGGCGTGAAAGCCCCAGTGATAGCCAAAATTATCAACTGGCATGTAGGGGCGCAACGAGTAGGGCACTTGGCCGCTTTCAGCAATCACTCGCATAATCGTGGCATGGTGCAGCGAATCGACCCACGGAGGAAAAGCTACGTTGCGAATATGGCTAATTCTAGTGCTAATCGCGAAGGTCACAATTAATAACGCCAATCCAAGAATTGGCACTGGCGCTGGCAAGGCCCAAGGTCGCTCGCCCTCGCGCCATAAACGCCAACCTACGCCAGCCAGCAGGCCAAAGGCAATCAACGTGATCATACCAGTGCTCAGCGATAAACCAAGCGTGGTCAGCCATAAATAGCCCAACGGCCAAACTGCCAGGCTTAGCCCAATCCATAGGCTTGGTCGCACCAATGGCGCTAAATCCAAATCCAGCCAGCGCTCGAGCACGTAGCCTGGAGCCAACGCACAAACCAGCGCCGCAAACCAAAAACGGCTGTTTGGCAGGATTAAGATCAATAGTGCTAGCCCAAGCAGGCCACCCAGCCCAATCATTCGTTGACGATTCATACACAACACCCTACAATTTGTGGTTCATGGCAAATGGTACACGAAAAACGCCACCGGTAAAACAGTAGCGTTCAAGCCAAAAGTCATGATTTTGCGGTTGTTTAGCGATGAACTTCGGCGCGTTGTTCAGCTAGTTGCAATTGCCAATTTTGCACCCGCAACCGTTGCACCAACGAGCGAGCCAGATTTTGCATCAACTTCAGGCCCAACGAGGCATCATCTTCAAACAAAGCAAACAGATAGCGGCTATCGATCGACAGCACGGTTGCGCCCGACTTGCCAGCGCGTAAATCGGCGGTACGGCGGCCACCTTTGCCTTGAATCAAGGCCATTTCGCCAGCGATTTGGCCCGCCATTAGCACATTAACCCGCCGCGATTCCTCGATCCCAAGTTCATTGCTGATTCGCACCAAGACATCAACTTGGCCATCTTGCACAATAAATAATTCATCGCCGCTCGAATCTTCGAGCGCCAAGACATCTTGCGGGGCAAAATGATGTTGATGACACAAGCCCGCCACCCGTAAGCGCTGCGATTCACTTAAATCTTGGCCTAACTCAGTATTCGAGAGGAACTGGGCAATTTCTCCAACATCAAGATCACGCTGCTGTTGTACTTGATCGTTTGGCAGGCTTGGCAAAATTGGCAAGCCCAAAAATGAGGCAATATAGCGCATCGTGGTTTCATATTGCTCAAAATGCGGCCAATGCCCAGCATTTGGAATCAAGCGCAAATCAGCTTGCGGCCATTCGTCGGCTACCGCACCAGCATCACGCAACGGCACAGTATTATCCTCAGCACCCCAAATCACTTGAGCTGGCGGCTGAATTTGCTTGAGTTTGCCACGCAGATCGCCCATTTTCATCGCTTCGTAGCAAGCGGCGCGAACTCTGCCTTGGCCTGGCCGCCGCGCATCAGCGCGAATCCGATCATAATCTTGCTGCGAAATTGCGGCGCGTTCAGCAAAGAGAATCGGCTTCATCAATTGATTGATATAGCTTAACGGCGTATTTTCGAGATAACTCAAAATTTTGCCGCCCAATCGCGTGCGTTCGAGCAAAATATGCGGAGCCACAAACAAATTGATAAAGGTTGATAGTCGCCCGCTGACCACTGGATTGAGCAAAATCAAACGTTCGACCAGCATCGGGTGGCGCAGGGCTAAAGTCATGGCAATTTGGCCGCCCATCGAATGCCCAAGCACCACGACAGGCCGATCGCTGGCTTCCTCGATCAATTTGGCCATCAAATCGGCATACCAATCGATGGTAATTGGGTGTTTGGGCGCAGGCGACCGCCCATAGCCAGGCAAATCGACCGCCATATACGAATAGCGTGTGCCCAGAGCTTGCAACAGGGGAGTCCAAGTAAACCATGAACTCGACCAGCCATGAATTAATAAGGCGACGGGGGCATTACGGCGATTATCGCGGATATGCAGTTCCTGTCCGTCGATGACATAGGTTGACATGCACTACCCTCATTGCAGGAACAATTACATAATTGGGCTATTGTAGCATATTGAGGCAAGTGGGTTCCCTAGATACGAGGCTAGTTAGTAGAAGTTAGGGGTTGGTTGTTGGGGGTCGGGGATCGGGCGACGAGCAATCACAGAGATCATGAAGGGTCAAGGGTTTCGTGAGCACGCAACCACGAAGAACGCGAAGAGCACGAAGGGGGAAGATAAATAAAGATCGGAATAGCTTGAATATAGACTAAAAAGCCTGATTTTACCGTCTTTATTAGAATCATTCTCATTATGTGACTAAAGTTACAGAAGCATGGCGAGGAGCTTGCTACACTAACTATAGAAAACAAGTATGAAGTTTACGCCTCAGCGCGAAGGAGTATCAACAATGGCCTACGTAATTGCAGAACCATGTGTCGGCACCAAAGATTCAGCCTGTGTCAAAGTTTGCCCAGTTGACTGTATCTATGAAGGTGAAGACCAATACTATATCAACCCCGACGAATGTATCGATTGTGGCGCTTGTGAACCAGAATGCCCAGTCAGCGCAATTTTCTCAAGCGACAGTGTACCCGAACAATGGGCCTCATACACCCAAAAGAACGTCGATTTCTTCGGTTAGTTCTGAGCGAAGCCAACCGACTCTCAGGGACACGGACATTTCCGTGTCCCTGTTATTTATTAAATTGAGGTTGCGATGCTGCGTTTTCCGGTAGTCTGTTTTGATGTAGGCTTTACGTTGCTCGATGAGCGGGTTGATGCTCACGATTTAATTGGCGAGGTGCTGCAAGAATTAGGTTTGCAGGTTGAACCTAATTTGATTCGCGATGCCCGCAAGGCCACCAATCGTTGGTATCATCAGCGTTATCATTCGCTCGATAATAACGATTGGAGTTCCGATGCCACAATTCGCACGCTTTGGCTCGAATTCTATCAACATCTATTCGATCAAATCGATCCCTCGCTGGATCACGCACGGCTTGGCGATCGTTTGATTGCGCACTATGAGCAGCCCGAAAATTGGGTTCCCTTCAACGATGTGCGCGAAACCCTCGATAGTTTGCATGCTAAAGGCATCCGCATTGGGATTGTCTCGGATTGGGCCAGCAGTTTACGGCCAATTCTGACTTACAACAAACTGTTGCCTTACTTCGATTTTGCGGTTATTTCGGCGGATGCTGGCTATGCCAAACCCATGACCGACCTCTATCAACTGGCAATCAAGCGATCTGGCGTTGCCGCTGATCAGATTATTCATATTGGCGATAGTTATTATGCTGATGTATTGGGCGCACGCGCAGTTGGCATGCAAGCGGCGTTAATCGACCGTCACAAGCGCATTCCCAAAGCCGATTGTCCAATTCTGCACGATTTACGCGATTTGTTGCCGTTGGTTTGATCGAGAAATTGGACCAGTTTAGAAAATATAAGCTATTGAATAGGATCAGAGAAATTTTGAGAGAGGAGTATGTTTATGCTGCTTGATTACGCCGCATCACCAAGCGTTGGGAAACTGGTGAAGTTGCTTGAGCTTCATGGGCTGTAATTGCCGCTTGAGCCGAGGCAAAATAGGTTTCCATATAAGCATCAACGCGAACTTGGTTACTAAGGTAATATAGAATCGCAGCATAAATCGTTGTTAAGGGTAATGATGGAAATTCTAGGCCGATCATCTCAGGACTGTATCCATCATGATAATAGGGCAAAATATGGGCAAGATCAATCCGATGCCCGCGAATCCGAATTGCCCCATCCGCACGAAATTCAAAAAAATCTTCAATATTCATCATCATGACGCTCCTTTTGCGCAATAGATAATCATTATTATAATGCGATTTTGGACATTCGACATTCATTAAATTGGTAGTCAATTAGCGAGGCGCAAACGCAGTACCAAAACTGGCGGAATTTCGCTAAAATTGGCCCATGAAAATGGGTGGGTGCTGGTTGTACCTGTTGGATAGCGCGGCTCTAGCAATCCATCAACCACAAATCCTGCTGCAAATGCAATGCCCAGTAAGCTTGTGAGCGACCGATGAAAATTGAATTGGGCACTTGGCTGACCAGCTACCCCAACCCCTTGATGCACCGTTGGCGTGAGATAATTGCCAATTTGTAGCCGTGAATGGGTTTCGACCTCGCCTTGCGCATTCTCAAATTGCTCGACAATTTTGCGGTTGTGCGGGGTTTGAAAACATGGATGGACTGTCGCCAGCACAAAACGGCCTTGCGATTTGAGCAATTTGGCTGCTGCTTGAAATAACGGCTCAATCGTGGGCAAATCCATCAGCACCATCGTCGAAACTAAAGCATCAAAACTGCTAGCACCTAACGCCAATAATTGGGCCAAATTAGTAGCATCAACAACCTGATATTCAAGCGTAGCCGGGTTTGGATACTGCTTGGCACGTTCGATTAGGCTGGTGCTAGCATCGACTGCCAGCACCATTGCCCCCAATTCAGCCAAATGTCGCGCAAAGAGACCGTTCCCACAACCAATGTCAAGCACACGTTGCGCCGCTTGCAATTCCAATAAACTCAGCATTGCAGGCCGTACCAATTGCAAATGAAACCGATTGCCATCCTGACCCATTGAGTTATCCCAATGCTCAGCGTTCGTTTCCCAAACAGCATTGGATTGAGCGTTTAATTCAGGCCATTCGCTATTTGCACTCATCGAGCAGTATTCCTAATATTCTTGGGGATCGATCAGCTCGCTACAGTTAGGGATATCTTGCAAACGCTCGAAACATTGGCGACCATGAGCTTTGGCCAGTTCAAGCATCTGATCAGCGCCTGCTGAAGGGCCACCAACCCGCAACACCGCATCGCAACGAATCACCAAGCGCTCAGCAATTGGGTGAAAAACCGCATTAAAGATCTCATCGCCAATCCGTTTAGAGCCAGCCAAATCAACCATTGGCAGCGCCAACCACTCGCCAAGCACTGGCAAATGACCAGCGTTGAACAATGGCAACACATACGATTCCATCAAATGAACATTGGCCGCAATTTTAGCTGGATCGTCGCCAGTGCCAGAACGATAGGGCCCAGCAATTAAAATCATCAACGCAGCGTGATCAGCCATTAAAGCAACCTCCAAACAAAATCCTCGTTACTCTAGCATAGCTGTCAACTACTCAGGCATACGCACTTCAAGGTTATCGAATTCGCAAATTTGGCTTACTTTAGGTTGATAAGCACCACAGACTAGACCAAACAGACCCGATTTGAACAAATCATCAACCTCAATATCAGTCAGGTAGGTATCATTAAAAAGTAATGTAACTGTCTCACCTTGTACTAAAACTCCTAAACGATCAAATCCATGTTCCGATTTCTTTGGTAAGTTTGTTGAAGCAATTATCTCATTCCAATTATTCTGTTCGTAATAAAGTAATCGATAGTAATTACCAGTGATTTCAAAATAGTATTCATTAATATCTATAACTATTTTTGCATTATTTTTTCTTTGTGATAAAAATACTAAACCATAGCTACTGTTCAGCTTCACCATTGATTTCGCTTCAACGCTTACATAAAAGCCTTTTTCACGATCAACACGATACTCTGGCATCAATGAAGGAAAAATTGATATTTCATTCAAGTCCATTTCCATTTGATATAAATCTGGCCCAATAGCAAATTCCCCAGTTAGATCACCAGATTGTAACGGCCCAACCATCCATTTATGGCGGTTATCGCGAAACGAATCAGTTAATACAGTTGGCCATTGTTGCCACGCTTCCTGTGGGTTATTGATGGCAGTTGGTACTGTGGTTGGCTCTGGTGTAGCAGTTGGTTGCACAGTTGTAGCACAGCCGATCAAAATCCCACACACGACCCCAACACTAAGCCAACGAAATGGTTTAATCATAACCTTAATCCTCTCAATATTTAAATGGAATTGGAATATGCACCAAGCCATGGCCCAGCTGCTTGGCTTGGTAACTCAACTACTTCAGTTTTTTGATCATAGAGCTTAAAACCACGGGCTTGGTAGTTGGCTAAGGCCGTTGGGCCATCGAGCGTACAAGTATGCAGCCAAACCCGCGAGCTGGTTAATTGCCAAGCCTGTTGAATAACCTTAGTGAGTAAAAGCCCGCCCAAGCCTTGGCCATACCATTGCGGCAACAAGCCAAAATAGCCAATTTGGGCTGAACCATCGGCCTCTTGCACCAACTCACAATAGCCAATCGGAATACCTTGATATGTGCCGAGCCATGTTTGAATTGTAGGCTGGCGCAAATAATCGAGCCATTGTTGATACGACCAGCCGAGCCGATCAAGCCAATACCACTGCCCACCCACCGCCGTATACAAAAAGCGATTGAGTTCAGGGCTGATCCGCTGAACTTGGGCAAAACCAAAAGCTGGCTCATCGCGTGAACTTGGCTTAAGCTCGCTGATAGCCAACATCTCAAGGTAGGTTGTTGTCACTTCGCGCTGCATGGGCAACCCCTCTCGCTAAAATCATTCGTTCGGCAGATCTTGCTGCGACTCAATGCAGGTATGCTGAGGATTAATTATACCGAATGAGGTAAGCCATGCCAACCACTGAATTTTGCCTTGAATGCGGCGCTCCATTAGTTGAAGGCTTCAACTGTTGGGAGCAATTAGGGGCATTAATCGCCTGGGAATATAACGACCCAGCCTTGCATGCTCAGCACTTTTTGATTGTTGCCAGCTACAATTTGCAACACCCAGCTCAATTTACCGATATGGCAATTGAACAACTGCGCAGTGCATTCAACGATTATCTTGATCATGGGGTAAGTGCCGCAACATTACGGCAACGGGCCGCCAAAACCTATGCAGGTGCAACCCGTGTGTTGCGGCCTGAGGCTGAACGCCGACCGCAGTTGCAACAATGGGCCATGACAATTGCCGATGTCTATCTGCCTGAACAACCAGCAGGAGCAGTCGAGCGACTATTGCGTTGGGCCAGCGTTATTCAGGCGAATCAAGCGGTGGCGCAGGCTTGATAACCGCTTTGGCTAGCGCTAGACCTTCGACCGCTGTACTACCAGCAGCAATTAATGCACTAGCACAAGCTTCAAAGGTCGAGCCAGTAGTAAGCACATCGTCGATCAGCAATACATGGTTTGGGGCAGGCTGTTGACCACGCCATGCAAATGCTCCGGCGACATTGCTGGCACGAGCCTGCGCTTGCTGCCCAACTTGATGCTCGGTAGCGCGTACCCGTTGCAAATCGGTGCTCAGTGGTAATTGCCAAGCTTTGGCCAAATGACGCGCCAATAATTCAGCTTGATTATAGCCACGTTCACGTTTGCGCACGCCATGCAATGGCACAGGCATCAACACAACATCGTTCCACGCACAAAAATCAAACAACAATGGAGCCAAAATTTGGGCTAAGGGATGGGCATTTTGATATTTAAAGGCATGGATTGCAGCGCGTAGACTGCCTTGAAACGGATAAATACCCAAAGCGCGTTCCAGTGGTGAATTGGCGGCTAAAGGTTGCGGTCGTTGGGGTGGAGTCAGCGGAATACATTCGGCAAAGCAAGCGGGGCAAAATTGCGTGCCAGCCTTGCCACAGCTATAGCAGCGTGGCGGGTAAACGAGATCAAGCAAGCTATTCCATAAACGGTTGATCATCGTAGCCCCAAATCAAAAAACCCGCAAGCCAGTTGACTTGCGGGTTACGCTTTTAGGCGGTTTGTCGATTATTGGGTAGAGGCATGCGTTCCCAAACTTGCCAAATCAGCAGCAACAGAATCATCCATTGCAATGGTTGGCGCACGGCAATCATTGCGGCGACAAACGAGCGCGATGATGGAATATGCCGATAGAGCCAATCGATGGCAACCCCAGGCCACGTGCTAGCAGTCGCCAGCCAATCGCCAACCCCAACCGTGTTTGCCAAGAGATACACCCCGTAGATCAGCAAACCAAGCGCCAAGATGCTGGCAAAGCCACTGAGGCCAACGAAGGCGCGGCGTTGCAACTTCCAGTGCTTGCTGCGCACCAACATTGGTGGCATCAAACCTGGCACCAAGGCCAAGAGCTTGGCAGTCAGATCATCGGGAACACTGGTAATCATCGCTGAGCGCACGACAGTATCGAAGGCTTCGGCGCGGCGAGCACGTTGCGCACAGCTTTCACATTCAGCAAGATGGTCTGTAAGTTGTGGATCAAGCGCTTCTTCACGCAGATCATAGTTGGTACGATGTTCACAACGCTTCATGACACACCTCAGCGCCAGCCTAGGGCAAATGCAAAGCGACCGCGGTTTGGCCGTTCATCGGTAACAGGTTCACGTTTGGCGGGCAAAATTGCTTCCGATTGATTGGCACCTAAGAGCAAGGCAAGCCGCTCTTTACCACGGCGAATATAGCTTTTGACCGTATTCAGCGGTACTTCCAAAATTTCAGCAATATCATTGTACCGCAAATCGTCAAAATAGTAGAGCGTTAATGCTAAACGATAATGATCTTCCAGTTTATCCAAGGCTTGGGTTACCTCGGCCCGCAACTCGTGGTTGGTTGCCACTTCTTGCGGGTCGGCCCAACGGTTATCATCGGCAATGCTCGATAATGGATCAACGGTTTCACCATCGTCATCGGTCATTGGTGGCATCTCTGGAGCACGGCGGCCACGTTTGCGCAGCTCGTCACGCCCAAGGTTGATCACCAAACGATAGAGCCAAGTGGTAAAACGACTTTCGCCATTATACTGGCCAATCACCCGCAACAGCTTGATACAAGCATCTTGGGTTAGGTCAGCGGCATCTTCGGGCTGGCGCATCACGCTCATGGCGATGTTGTAAATATAATGTTGTTGGCTAACAATCAATGCTCCCATTGCTTCGGGGTCATTGCGTTGAGCGCGATATAAAATTTCTGTAGTTGGTTCGGCCACAGTATACAACTCCTTGCCATCAGCGTGGCTTCTGTTGCTTGAGACGCTGACCCGCAAAAAATAGTTGCAGCAATTCGCAGCGATTAATCACGATTATGCCAAAATTGCAAAATTCGCAAAATGATCTTTCGATCTGTCGCCCCTAGTCCTTTAGGACGATCACGCCAAACTGCCCCACTCGCTGGAGGTATTAGAGGTTTTAACGAAATAAGCAGGAGGTATATACCCTCACCCCAACCCCTCTCCCACGGCGGCGGGCGAGGGGCGTTTGGTTGAGTGGTTCCCCCTCGCTCGCTCGGCGGGAGAGGGGGCTAGGGGGTGAGGGCAGAACAAACTAGATGAGAATCCCACCTAATTATTACTTTTATAGGGGGTGCGGGGAGCCGTCACCGTAAGCCGAAGCGCCGTACAATCCGCACAATCCAGGCTGTTAGCAAGGGATCGGGCAAACCATTTTCGTTGAGCCACGCGCCACTTGGTTGTTGCAAATTGCGTAGCAAATTAATTGCCTGCGTCACGGCGCGGGTCATCCGTGGAATCCGTGCAATGCCCGCTGCATTCAACATTACGGCAAGGCTTGGCGCATCCCAATCGGTCGAAAGCAAATCGCCTAAGCCGCCCAACATGCGCTTGACTGGCCGACTTTCGCGGTGACCCAACAAAACGGCTGCCAACATAGCCCAACCAGTTGCCTCAACTCGAAAGCCTGGCAACAAGCCGTTATTGGCAATTTGGCCGAGCAACCATGTATTGGCTTTATCCGCCGCCACATTAACTTCGGGGTTATCCAACAAGGCTAGGCTGGCCGAACAAACAGCAGTCGTATAGATCAGCGCTGCATCCGACTCGCTATCCATCCACAAGGGCGGGCTATAGATCGCTAAATTGCTGTTTTCACGCCACCAGCCACGCGGCGATTGGGCATCGAGAATAAAACGGCTGGCCGCAGCTACTGCCGGATGATCGCTAGCCTCAAGTTCGACAAAATGGCGAATAATGTTGCAGCTATCGTTGAGTGTGCTCGGACGGCCAGTCACGCCATTCAGCGGAAAACCACCATCATCATTTTGCAAAGCGGCTAATTGATCAAGGAGTTCGTCATCTGCTGGAGTTGCCTCAAGCATGTGAGTTATTTTGGCTTGGGCTAAAACATTGCCCGATTGTTCAATCCATTGAATTGCTTCTGGAATACGCATTGATGTGCCTTAATTCTGAAAATAAAGATATGTCTATTGTACCATCAGCGAATTAGCACTGGCGGCGCGGTTTGTTTAAGCTCAACGATCTGGCCGCCACTGGTTAATTGGGGCGCTGGCCAAGCAAATTGGCCCTTGTGGCGAGCTACGCCCAATAGTTGAATGGGGTAAATGCCAGCCCGAACGTTGGCGGCACTGAACAGACCATCATGCCAATTCAAGCCTGTAGCTGAACCAAGCTGCCACTCCACACCACTCGGCGCAGCCAAACGTAGTTGTAACAATGACAGATCTTGTTCAAGCACCAAATAGCCTTGCCACAACCATTGCTCACCATAAGCCAATTGATCTTCGCTGCTGGAATGGAGCAAGTAGGCTTGGGTAGCAGGGTTTTGCCAGCTAGCTTGACTCGCCAACAAGATTGGGCCATTCGGCTCGATCTGCACGTTAAGTTGGTTGGTAATTGGCAACATTAGGCTGCTAGCTTGATCATAATCGCTCAAGGCTGCGCCATTCAAGCCCAAACGATAATCCCCACGGGTTGGAAAATCTTGTTGGGTTAGCTGAAATACCGCTACGCTACTTGGCAAATCTTCCCATGTCGTGCCATTCCAGCCCTCGGCGATCAGTTTGAGCACTTGGGCACGTAAGGCTGAACTTGGTTGGCTGCGCTCAAAAATCAAGCCGATCAGCGCCGCTTGGCGGGTGCGACTCATCCAAGCACTTGGCGTTAGGGGTTGAGCCAACATCTGGCTCACTTCAAGCAAATATTGATCGGCTTGAGGCGAATCGAGCAGCACCAAGGCATAGATCAAGCGCAAGCGTTGGGCAGTGGTTAATTGGCGATTTTTGAGCAAGCTGGTGATTTGAGCTTCAACTGTTTTGCCGCTGTGCGCCAAGGCCAACAGCATTTCGCTGCGCAAATCGGGATCAAGTGGACTAACCAAGGCTAACCAACGAGCGGCTTGATCTTCGAGTTGGCGCAGTTGGGGCGAACGTTGCTCGGTCGCAATCAGTTGCACAATCAAGGCAGTCAATTGCAAATCGCCCGCTTGCGCATCCCAACTCCAGCTGCCATTGGTAAGTTGCTGCTTGGCCAATAATTCAATCTCGGCCTGCGCAGGCTGCGCTGCATAGCGGGATAGCGCAATTCGCCCAGCCAACGTCAGGGGATCATCGCCCGGCAATTGGCTAGGCAAGGCTTGGCTGGCTTGGGCTAAACTAGCAATCACAATATTAATTGAGGCTGCTTGGTTGGCCGTCGGCACTTGCCAAGTAATATCGGTCGCTTCGGTCAACAAACGGCTTTGTTGCAAACGCACTTGGCTTGGTGGCTGAATCGTCAGGGCTTTGGTGATAATTTGGGTTTGCTGATTAACTTCAATGGTTGCGGTGAGCGTGGTCGTACCAAGGTTGGCGGCAACCAAGGCTTGAGTTGTGGTATAAATTCGGCCACTATTGCCCGTGGTTGGCTCAGCCAAGGCCGCAAGATAAGCCGAATCGACGCTCAGGCTAACGCTAGGAATCCCACCGCGAGTCGCTAGCAAATTCAAGCGAGCGGTCACGCTCAGTTGATCGCCCACAATCAAGCGTTCGGGCAACAGCATTTGGGCATCGATCAAGGGATTTGCTGCATACAACGTCGTGGCTTCGGCGCTATTCAAGCCATCACTGGCTAAGGCCTGAATCCGCCAACCCTCGCCAAATCCTTGTAAATCGAGCACTGCTTGGCCATTGCTGGCTGTGCGCACAAGCCGTTGTTGGCTAGCTGACGTTTGGATTGACTGAAAACTCAAGCCAACCATGCTGGCAACAGGACGACCAGCGCGTTGGGTTGCCAGCACCAATTGCGAACCGCTCACAACCATCGTCAAATCGAGTGGCGCAACTGCTTGGAAGGGAATTTGGCTGCTGCTACTGATTAACTGCTCAGCATCAAGCCAAGCCAAAGCTACCTCTAATTGCTGAGTATTGCTCAGACTGGGCGTAATCGCGATGCTCTGGCCCGCAACCCAAGGCTGAATCTGCTGGCGAATGCTGCTACCTTCAAACCAACTAACCAACACATTAGTAGCCGCCAGATTGGTCAGCGGGGCAAGCGCGAGTTCAGTTGTTTCGACCAAGCTACTTTGGCTCCGACCAATCAATTGATCGCTCTTGGCCCCCAACACCCACAAAGGCACTTCCACGCTGGCCGCATCTGGGCTACTGGCACGAATCAGCCACAGGCCCGCCCGCAAACCATTGGTGCGCCAAACAACTTCGCCAGCAGCATTGGTACGCAAACTTTGGGTGCTGCTAATTGCGCCTTGAACTTCGATTTGCAAAGCACGATTGCTCAAAGCCATACCCTGTTGATCGCGCAGCTGGAAGTTGATCGTGGCTGGTTGATTGGGATTGAGCAACTGTTGCTCAGCCTTGGCAGCTAATTGCGCAGGATAGTGAATTTGGCTGGGATGATAGCTAACTTGCTCACCAAGCTGAATTTCGAGCACATAATCGCCCAACAACGTTTGGCTCTGTTGATAATCGAACTGGGCAATTCCAGCGGCGTTGCTATGCCAACTGCCAGCATTCACTTGGCGATTACGCTGATCAAGCAAGCGCCACAGGCCATGTTGGCTCGGTAAATCGCTGATGATTTCAGCTGACACGATCGCATTGGTCGCTTGCAATTCGGGTAAAACTACGCGATAGGCCAAATCGGGCTGATTGACCACAAAATTTTGGCTCGCAATCACTTGGTTGGCATAGCGCAGCCGCACTTCATACAAACCAGGTTGAACATCGGCGGCCAGTTGCACCTTGGTTATCCAGAGACTTTGGCTTAGCACCAAGGTTTGTTCGGGCGCAATCGCTTGGCCACTAGGATCAAGCACTGCCAAGGTTAGGGTTGGCGTAGTCATCCCATCCGCAGCAAACTCGCTGCTGCCGATAATCGTCAGTTGTTGGTTGGCTAGGTAGCTCTGGCGGTCAAGCAGCAATTGGCTACTCAAACTTGGTGCTTGGCGTTGTGGTCGAATAATCGTTTCAGCCACAATCGGCGCTTGCGGCTCGCCGCCAAGCAAGACCAAACGCCCGCTACTGCCCTGAATTGAGCTTTGCCAAAGCCCTTGCGAATCGCTCTGGCCTGTGGCAAGTTGATTTGCACCCGCCAAAATGCTCAAATTTGCGGCGGCGACTGGTTGGCGATTGACCAGATCAACAATCCACGCTTGGGCTTGCTCAGGTGTCGCCAACAATTGCGCTCGATAGGGAGTCCAAATCAACACATGTTGCACAAGTTCGGCATTGGGAGCTTGCACTTGCAGTAATAACGCCGCTTGAGTTGGGGTAATGCTAATGGTTCGTTCAGGGCCAGCGGCAATTTGCCATTGCTGTTGCGGTTGCAAATTATAACGCTGAGGATTAAGCGGGGTTTGCGGTTGTTGCAAAGCCGCCGCCAAAACCGCCCGATCAACCGCATACAGATTCGCCGTGAGTCGGCTATTTTCGCGCCCACTCAACCGCAATTCGGCGGTAGTTTCCGGCAACAACAACGAATAAGCCGCACCTTCAATTTGCAGTGGCTGCGCTTGGGTTTGGGTGCGAAAGGTCAGCGGGGCAGAGCCAGCCAAGGTCAGCGTGTAAACTGTGCTTGGTTGCCATGCAGCACTAATCAAGGCCTGCTGATTGTTGATGTTAATCGCCACATTCGCAACTTCAGGCTCGATAAATAGTTGCTCGACAAGTTGCTGGCGCTCAGGCGTTTGGTTGAACAGCAAGCGCAGCGGATCATCAACGGCTAAACTGCCACCACGGCCTGGCACTGAGCCAATTAATTGCAAGTTGGGTTGAATTTGCCAAACTTGGGTGATTGGCTGGCTGAGTTGTAGGCTGGTAGTCAGCGTTTGAGCTGGCCAAGCTGCCTCAGGCAAGGCTTGAATGATGGTTTGTGGTTGGGGATCAGGCTGATATTGCACCTGCCAGGTTGTGCTCACAGCGGGAGTAAATTGAATTCGTTTGATCAATTGTTGGGTTGTGGTTTGATCAAGCAAACCCTCAAAGGCCCATTCCAAGGCTTGATCAGCCTGAAGGGTTTGGGTCGTTGGCGGAGCAATCAGGTTTGGCTCGCTCACCTGCACTTGCCATTCGGTGGTCTGAACCGGAATTCCCAGCAGATCGTTGAGATCTTGCAGCTTGAGTTGATAGTGCTGACCAATCTGCCATTGCGCCTGCACCAAAACGCTACGATCATCGAGCCAACGCACTTGGCTAGCAGCATTTGGCTCGATGCTTAATTCAGCTAAGCCCCGCTCAGTTTGGCTGGCATAATCGATCATCGCCCGATTGAAACGCAACAAAATCGGGGTATTGGGGGCAATAATCGCATTGGGTAGCGGTGAGCGAAACACTAACAGCGGGGCAGGAGCGGCGGTAAATTGGGTTGTCACGGTTGTTGCCAGGGTTTGGCGCAACATCGATTGGGCGGTTGGGCGTAATTGCACCGTCACGGTTGTGCCTGGTGTCCAGCCAAATTCAGGCTGCCAACGGGCACGGGCGCGGCCTTCCCAATGCCAACGTCCACGCACCGGCGGCGTAATCACCAAAGCATCCTCGACGCTCGAACGATCCATCGGCAGATTGAAATTAAATTCCAAGGCCGTGGCTGGCGGCAATTCGCGGCTACCAGCCAACGGCGTTAAGCGCAAAACACTTGGTTGCGGAACCCAGCCAGCGATACTCGCCACGATTACGCCAAGCAGCGCCGTGCCCAACAAACTAATTGTTGTTAGAAGCCAACGCCACCACCATCGTGCTAGTTTTTCGAGCAATCGCATAGCTCACCTTAGTGCTTCAACGCTGACCCACCCATTCTTGCGAACCATCGGTCCAGTGCTCACATTTCCAAATTGGCACAACCACCTTGATTTGATCCATCAGCCAAGCCACCGCAGCAAATGCCGCGCCACGATGGGCCGAGCCAATTGCAATCAGCACGGCAGTTTCGCCAATTTGCAACACGCCAACCCGATGGTGAATCGCGACCTTGCCAATGCCAAATTGGACTTGGGCTTGCCGCGCCAACAAGACTAGTTGCTGCTCAGCCATCTCGGGATAGGCTTCGTACTCCAAGTAGGCCGTAGCTCGCCCACCAAAGTTATTGCGAGCCACGCCTTCAAACAGCACAATCGCCCCATGGCCGGGGTCGCTGACCAACTGGCGCAACGGCTCGGGTTGCAAAACTGCCTCGGTTACCAAAAATGCTTGCACTCTAGCCCCCACTCACTGGCGGAATCAAGGCCAGTTCGTCGTTGGGCTGAAGCGTCGCCTCAAGCGTCACATATTGGCGATTGATCGCATACGCTAAGCCAGTTAAAGGCAATTTGGGATGCAATTCAGCTAATTGCGCCAGCGCTGTGCCAACTGTCGCAGTCTCAGCCACATCCAAATTCAGACTTGATTGATTGAGTGCTTCACGCAAGCCAGCAAATAAACGAATGCTAATGATCATACAGGCCTCGGCGTGCGGCGCATTGGAATGCCTTGATTGGCCAAATATTCTTTGACGGCTTCGACCGTGTAGGTGCCAAAGTGGAAGATCGAGGCAGCCAAGACGGCATCGGCTTTGCCTTCGTGCAATGCGGCGAGCAAATGTTCGGGCTTGCCAGCACCACCAGAGGCAATCACAGGCACGCCAACTTGCTGGCTAATCGCCGATAATAATTCGTTATCGTAGCCCGCGCCAGTACCATCGGCATCCATGCTGTTGATCACCAACTCGCCAGCACCCAAATCGACCACTCGTTTGGCCCATTCAATTGCATCCAAGCCGGTTGGCCGTGGATCGCGCCCAGTATGGGTGAAAACATTCCATTGGCTGGGTTGGCCTGGCTCGTTGATCCGACGCGCATCCATCGAAAGCACAATGCACTGTGAGCCGAAACGCTTGGCTCCATCTTCGATTAATTGCGGGTTGAGCACCGCAGCGGTATTGATCGAAACTTTATCCGCGCCAGCCCGCAACATTCGATACATATCATCGACCGTGCGAATGCCACCACCAACCGTTAGCGGAATAAAGACCTGCCGTGCCACATTCTCAACCACTTCGACCATAATATTGCGCTCATCGGATGAAGCGGTAATATCGTAAAACACCAATTCATCAGCGCCCGATTCGTTGTAGAAGGCTGCTAATTGCACTGGATCACCAGCATCGCGATGGTTGAGAAAGCTGATGCCCTTGACTACACGCCCAGCCTTCACATCCAAACAAGGAATAATTCGCCGTGTCAGCATGCTTAGATCTCGCTTCCACGTTCCAAAATTTCGCTTTGGGCAATTTGCAAACGGCCTTGAATTGCCGCCAACATATCGCTCAGCGCTTGCACTTCGCGCCGCTCAAAATCTTGCATGCGGCTCAAATTGGAAATTTGGGCATCTTCGAGGCGGTTTTGGGTACGGCTGAGCTTCGATTCATACTCATGACACCAGGTATCAATCCGCTCCAACGAACCCATAATTTGGCGAAGATGGGTTTCATCAGCACTGCGCAATTCATCAAGCTGCTCGTTATGTTGACCGCGTAATTCTTCCAAGCGTTCTTGGTTCATCAAGAAGCGCTCGGTACTGACCCGCTCGATCCGCTTGATTTCGGCGATCATATCGGGCAGTTGGGCACGTACAACCTCAATTTGCTCAGGCAATGGTTCGATTTGGGCTTCCAAACCTTTTTGCAAATCCTCAAGCCGCTCAAAGCGCGAACGCAACTCGCGAATACCTTCGCCAATATCGATCACCATTTGTTGGGTTTCGACGGCTTGGCGACGCATTTGTTGCTTTTCAATTTGCACATCTTCGCTAAGTTTGCGCATATCTTGCACAGTTTCAGCATCGGCAGCCCGCAAATGCTCGATCTGGCCGCCCAACGAACGATAATGCTCAGTTTGCTCACGCATCCGCGCCTCAAAATCGCTCATGCGCTGTTCCATCAATTCAATTCGGGCAAACCAGCTTTGTGATGTTTGCAAATCTTGTTTGCGATGCTCTTGCTGTTGGGCCAACGAAAGCTGAATATCACGAATTGGCTTGACGCTATCGTCCATGCGCACAGTGCTGTTAGCAATTTCCTTGCGCAAGGTGGTCAATTCGCGGCGATAGCTTTCCAAGGTTTGGGCTTGCTCTTGGGCTTGACGCTCGATCATGCCTTGCAATTGAGCCACGACCGCCTCAGATTTACGCGATTGCTCGGTTGACCACGCGTACTTGCCGTTTACGTCTTTGATTTGACGACGTAATTCATCGATTTGATTCTGGAGATAGAGCAATTGCGATTGCTCTTGGGCGCGTAAACGCTCCTCTTCATAACGAGCAGTAATATCTTGTTTCGATGACGACACGTTTAGCCTCCGTGTTCAATCGTTTGAATTGCCGAGGCCAGATCGATATGGCCTGTATAAAGTGCCGTGCCAATAATTGCCCCGCTAATGCCCAGTTCAGCCAAACGCGCCAAATGTTCAACGCGGGCGATGCCGCCAGAAGCGATAATTGCTGGGCCATTGGGGGTTACCAAGGCGGCAGTTTGAGCATAATTTGGTTCGCTCAAGGTGCCATCACGGCTAATATCAGTATAGATGATCCGCGCAACTCCGAGTTGACCCATTTGTTCAGCTAGTTCAGTTGCGCGTTGACGGCTGCTCGCCAGCCAGCCTTCGGTCGCCACGACCCCATTGCGGGCATCGATACCAATCGTAATCGCCTTACCATATTGGCGCACCAATTCGGCCACCAATTCAGGGTTGCGCACCGCTACCGTGCCCAAAATCACATCGCTCACGCCAAGCTCAAAAGCGGCGGCAATACTGGCGGCATCGCGCAAGCCACCACCAAGTTGCACAGGCACACTGACCGCTTTGGTGATTGCAGCAATCGTGCTGGTTTGAGTTGGGCGACCAGCTTTGGCTCCATCAAGATCAACAATGTGAATACGGGCAGCGCCGGCTGCTTCCCACTGCTGCGCGACCGCCACCGGATCATCGCCATAGACGGTGGTTTGTTCAAAATCACCTTGCACCAGCCGCACACAACGGCCATCGCGCAAATCGATTGCTGGTATAAGTTGCATGGTTCTCCTAAAAGTCATTGGGGATCGGGTTTTGGGGGTTGGGGATCGGCTATGTTTGCCAAACCAGCCCAGTTTTATACGATCCTGCTGCGCTCTATCATCGCCTTGTTATAGCTCTATAATATTGAGATTGCTTGAATGTTACGCCCGATCCCCGACCCCTGAACCCCGACTCAGTGCCAATTCAACCCAATTCCCCAGCAATTTTAGCCCCCATTGGCCGCTTTTTTCGGGGTGAAACTGGACAGCAGTAATATTATCGCGGGCAATCGCTGCCGGAAAATTCAGACCATACTCGGTACGGCCAGTGACCAAAGCTACATCGTCAGTTGCTAAATAATAGGAATGCACAAAATAAAATTCAGCTCCGTTGGGAATCCCATCCCACAAGGCGCTGCCATCGTGCTGCACGCCGTTCCAGCCAATTTGTGGTACTTTCAAGCCTTGATCGAAGCGGCGAATCGTGCCTGGCACTAAGCCAAGGCATTCGTGCAAGCCAAATTCTTCGCTTTGCTCGGCCAGCACTTGCATACCCACACAAATGCCCAAAAATGGCGTTCCGCGAGCAATCACCTCGCGAATTGCTGAATCCATGCCCATTTCACGCAACGAGCGCATGGTATCGGCGGTTGCGCCAACGCCAGGCAAAACCACTGCCTGCGCCGCCCGTACTGCCGCTGGATCAGTCACCACTTCGATCGGGGCTTGAACATATTCCAAGGCTCGCACTGCATTGGGCAAGTTGCCAGCTCCATAATTGATCACTGCAATCATAAGTGTCCTTGTATGTATTGCGGGTCGGGGATCGGGGGTTGGGGATCGGTCTGGGATGGGCTATGGGCTAGTTTGAAATTCCAAAACGTTCCGATAGCCAAGCGTCAATAGCCTATTCCCAAGCCCAGCCCCCGATCCGCGATCCCTATGTTCTATATTCTTATGTGTAATGGTTCATAGGATGAACAACCAGTTCTAACCGTCCCTCACCCCCAGCCCCTCTCCCACTGCGGCGGGCGAG
>NZ_DOPT01000031.1:34034-43806 GCF_003512625.1 Herpetosiphon sp.
GAGAGGGGGCAAGGGGGTGAGGGAATCACGCCGTGGTTAACCCTAGAATCCAGTACCTCTATGCTCTATGTTCTTCATCCCTATTTTGATTTTTGCCTTCTGCCTTCTGCCTTCTGCCCTCATAATTCATCCCTTCAAAAGCGGATGTTCGCGGCGGAGATGCTCGATCAGCCAGGTAACATCGGGTTCTGGGGTATGACTGACTTCTTGATTGAAAATCGGGGCAGGCTGACCAGAAACCCATGTTTGCAGCGTTGCAGTGAGGCTTTGAGCGAGGGCTTCGAGGTTGTAACCACCCTCAAGCAAGCCCACCAAGCGTCCATCGCAGCACTCGGCGGCTAAATTATACACGATCGACGATAGCTGGGCATAACCGCCAGTGGAGAGTGCCAAATTCCCCAATGGGTCGTAAATATGCGCATCATAGCCCGCCGAGATGATCAATAACTCAGGCTTGAAGCGCCGAATAGCTGGGGCAATCGCTTGTTCAAACACCAGATGAAAACCCATATCGCCAGTTAATGGGCGTAATGGCAAGTTAAGGGTCGTGCCCAATCCAGCGTTCGCGCCCATCTCCTTCCAATGACCTGAGTTGGGCCAAAGCGGCCAGCCATGGGTCGAGATGTAGAGCACATCGGGGTTTTGGTAGAAAATATCTTGGGTTCCGTTGCCATGATGCACGTCCCAATCCAAAATTGCCACTCGTTTGAGGCCATATTCACGTTGAGCAAAGGCCGCCGCAATCGCCGCATTATTGAACAAGCAAAATCCCATAGCTTGGTCGGCGGTCGCATGATGGCCTGGTGGGCGAACCAAAGCAAAACTATTGGCATGCCGACCACTGAGCACTGCATCAGTCGCGACAATCGCGCCGCCAGCAGCAAGTTGGGCAATCTCGACCGAATCTGGCAAAATATAGGTTTCAGCATCAGCCCAATCGCCAAATTGGGCCATCCGTTGTAGGGTTGGCAAATGGCTTGGCACATGCACCGCCTCGATTTCAGCAGCAGTTGCATGGCGTGGTGCAAGCGGGGTTAAGTGCTGTTGCAATTCATAATCAGCTGCCAGCATGGCATGAATCGCCCGTAGCCGATTGGCATTTTCGGGGTGCTCAGGCTGATCGTGGTCGAGATAATGATCGTGTGAAATGAGAGCGAGGCTCATACGCGAAAGCTCCTCAGCGAACAATACTAGGCCTAGCTTAATCGAGGGCTGGCAAGCCTGCAACCAACCAACGATGGAATTTAGGCTAGATTTTATTTATCAACCACAGTTCGTTGCTCGACTAGCAATAGCTTGCCCTTGCTAAATTGTCATTTTAGGGGGTGCAGGGGGATGAAAACACCCTGCGTTCCCCGCCTTGAGGCGGGGCGGAGGGGTGGTGATCATGTCAAAGCTTCAAAATTCATTGATATCGATAATTCCCTGATGACGAGTGGATCAAGCCAAGCAGCGTTTTGAAAAAACTCAACATTGCCCAAGCAACATCCGTCCTAAGACCGATCATGGGTAGCAAAATGCTTTGTTACAATCAATGTTCTGCACCAGCCGCCCCCCAGTTTTGGGTTTGGGCGGCATTTCGCCGTGCAACTCATCCAGCTTAATTAGGAGGCATTGCAATGCGGGTAGGCTTAGATTTCGGAACAACTAATACGACCGCAGCAATTTACGACGGCGCAAACGTAAGCTTGGTTCCGCTAGACTCCGTAGCGGCAAATCCCAATGTGTTACGCACTGCCTTATTTATCACGCCCGAAGGCCAGCAACGGATTGGCCGCGCGGCAATTAATGCCTTTACTGAGGGCAACGTTGGCCGCGAAATCGTCTACGAGCGACGCTATCTTGGCACAGTTACCAACACCTATGCAGGGGTTGGCACAATCACGCAGGCCGTCGAAGGCTTGGTCGATAGCAACCCACCAGGCCGTTTATTTCAATCGATCAAAACCATGCTGCGCGATCCATCCTACATCAAAACCAATGTGTTTGGCCAAGAAACGACCCTCGAAGAATTGATCGCCAAAATCCTACGGGCAATTCGCCGTGAGATCGAACGTTTCACTGGCGAGAAAATTAGCGCGATTACAGTTGGGCGGCCTGTGCACTATGCCAGCACAGCGGAAGGCGATGCGTTGGCGATTCGGCGGATGCGTGAGGCCTGCGAATTGGCCGATTTGCCAAATGTGAGTTTTATGCCCGAACCTGTCGCGGCAGCCCATGCCTTTGCTGCCAGTCAACGCGAACGCCGCAATATTATCGTCTTCGACTTTGGCGGCGGGACGCTCGACGTAACCGTAATGGCAATTGATGGGGCCAAACGCCAAGTGCTAGCGACCGATGGTGTGCCAATTGGCGGCGATGTGCTCGATAGCAAAATTGTTACGGGAGCCTTACGCCAATATTTTGGTGATGGCGCTCGACTTGGCCCACGCAAATTGCCCTTGCCCGCTGCTTTGATGGAGCACCTCGACAATTGGCAAAATATTCTCGAAATGCACACACCCAAAATGCTCGACATCATCGAAGAATCGGTGCGCACCAGTGATAAGCCCAAAGAACTCAAGGCCTTGCGCTCATTAGTCCGCGAAAATTATGGGTTGGTGCTGTATGAGCATGCGGAAGAGGCTAAACGGCGGCTTTCCAGCGAACGCCAAGTTGAAATTAGCATGCATGTTAAAGATATTGATTTTGATCATTTGCTGCCACGCTTTGAATTTGAGCGCCTCGTTGGCCCCGAAGCTCGTGCCATCGGTGATTGTGTTGATCGCACGGTTCGCGCGGCTGGCTTGAGCCACGAGCAAATTGATGTAGTGTTGCGCACCGGCGGTTCTTCGCGGATTCCGCGTTTTATCAAATTATTAGCCGACCGCTTTACCGAAGATCGGCTGCGTGAGCAAGATCCATTTACCAGCGTCGGGGCAGGCTTAGCCGTCGCTGCCTACGAAGGTTTGGGCGAAGCTAATTAAATGGTGGTAGTTGCCAAGGCTTGGTATCAAAACTGCCAAGCCTTAGCGATCTCAGCTATAATGCAACTAGCTTTAGTCGGGAGTATGCGTGATGGTCAAACAAAAAATCTTATCCACCTTCAGCAATATCACCAAAGTTCGCGCCCAAGTTGAGGCTTATCGCCAGAAATTCCAAGATTTGCGGCCATGGTGGCCTGTGTTGATTCCGTTTTTGTTGTGGCGGGGCAAACGAGCCTACGACCAAGAGATGAAAAACGTTGGCATCAAATTAGGCGAGGCTGCATTACAAAAAGCCCAAGAACAGCACAAACTGCAAGAACAACAAGCCAAATTGATCGAAACCCAAGAGAAGATCAACCAACGCAGCAACAAAAAGGGACGGAAATAATTCCGTCCCTTGGGTTTATCACGTGAAGTTCAGCTTTTAGCCGAGGTTACGAATCACCCCAACCACACGGCCTTGCACTTCCACATTGGTTGATGGATAGTACATTGCTTCCATGGTAACGTTGGCTGGTTGCAACCGCACGCGGTCACCTTCCCAGTAGATCCGTTTCAAAGTAACTTCGTTTTCATCGCGAATGCGGGCTGCAACCATCTCGCCATTTTCGGCGGTTGCCTGATAGCGCAAGAGCACAATATCGCCATCGGCAATCAAGGCATCGACCATCGAATAGCCTTTGACTCGCAAGGCATACACATCGCCCAGCTTATCGTTGCCAACAATTTCCTCGGGCACTAACACCGAATCGTCGGAGTTGGCCGAATCGTTGGGCACTGGAATAGGCTGACCAGCGGCAATTACGCCCAGCACTGGCACGCGTTGGCCACCAAGCACGGTTGGCAGTGGTTGCTCAGCATTGATCAATTCGATAGCTCGCGAGATATTACCTTCGCGGCGGATATGGCCTTTGCTTTCGAGGGCGCGTAAGTTATATGCAACCACCGAGGTTGATGAAATACTTAACTCGCGTTGAATATCGCGAATCGCCGGAGCATAGCCATTTGTGCGAATAAATTGCTTGATGTAATCATAGATCCGTTGTTGGCGTTGCGATAATCCGCTCATTGAAGCGCCTTCCTTTCAGGGCCGACGAGGCTGTGGGTATTCAGCCATACACGAATAGACGTTCTAGTCTTTATTATAGAAAAATACATATGTTCTGTCAACTAGGATGTTCTACTTTTTACAAATTAAGGGATGATATTCGCTATTTTAGGGTTAAATCTTAATGTATATTTATAGAATTCACGAATCCTATCGTACTATTTCGAAGGATGGCTATGATTAAAAAAGAAATCAAACCTGTTACAGGGAATTTCTTAAACAACTTTTGGGGTATTGGAGCTAAACATGCCCTCTATCATAAAGATGGAAATTGGTATCACCAACTTAAGAAATTTCCTGGTGTGCTTTTTGATGCCCATGGGTATATTCTCTTTGAAACAGATGACGAATTTTTTAATTCGCCATCTCTTCGCATACGCAAAGATGTTAGAGTACCACAAGGTATTGCCTCAATAAAAGAATATATTAAGTTAAGTAAAAATTTACCAATTGAAACTATTAGCCGCATTAAAGTTAACAATAAGCCAGCAGGAAATCGGTTAACGCGCAGAACAATTAATACTATTGATCGTATTCAGCGAGATACCAAAGTTAGTTCGTGGGTAAAATATATTTATAACTATGCTTGCCAAATCTGTGGCATCAGGCTCCAAATTGGTCAAGATAAATTTTATGCTGAATGTCATCATATTCGGCCATTAGGTGGAGTTCATCAAGGCGAAGATATTGTAGAAAATGTATTATGTGTTTGCCCTAATCACCATGCTTTATTAGATTATGGAGCAATTAGAATCGATTTTTCTACATTACACTCCCATCCAAACCATCTAATCGATCCTGAAAGTGTCGATTATCATAACAATAATCTATCCAACACTTAAATTATGTAAATTTGCAGTAAAGGCAATTATGGAATTACCAAGCTTTATTTTCCCATTATTAAAACGCTTTCGCTTACCACCACGCTTGCACTGGCTCGCGGCCAATCTGATCAACCCGCACTTTCTGCTGGGCGTGGCAGGCATTATCACCGACGAGCAGGGGCGGTTATTATTATTCCATCACACCTATCGCCGCTCGCATCCGTGGGGCATGCCTGGCGGCTGGATGAGCAAAGGTGAATCGCCGCTCGAAACCCTCGAACGCGAAGTACACGAAGAATCGGGCTTGCACGTTCGCGCTGAACGCTTGGCATTAATTGGCGTTACTCGTGATCGCCCAAAATTTGAGTTTGTAGTGTGTGGCAAGCTGGTTGGTGGAACATTCCAAGCCTCACGCGAGGTTGATCAAATGGGTTGGTTTGCGCCTGATCAATACCCAGCTTTAGCCCCATTCCATCAGCATATTTTGCAGCAATGGCGCGACCAACCCAACCATGAAGTCGGTTGGTACGAAGCCCCATGGATTATCGCCCACCCGCGCTAGCCCCAAACAGCCACTAAACTATTGAGTTTGAGGCGAATACAATGGAGCAATCGATTGTTGTTTTTGGCGATCTTAATCTTGATACTAGTGTTTCGATTGGGCAATTTCCACTGCATGAAGGCGATACACTGTTTAGCTTCGACGGCATTAGCGATGCGATTGGCGGAGCAGCGGCCAATGTTGCGGTTGGCTTAACTGCGCTGGGGCATCAGGTTCATTTTGGCAGCGTGGTCGGCCAAGATCGCATGGCCGAGCTAGTGCAGCAACTAGCACAAGCCAAAGGTTTAGCCACCAACTCCATTCGCCCCGATTGGCCAACGACCTCGCGCACAGTTGTATTAATTGATGCTGCTGGGAATCGTCAGTGCATCAACGACCCCAAAGCAGTGCATCGTTATCGTTACCCCGAAGCGGCGTTACCCACGCTATTTGAACAAAGCCAGTGGGTCTATTGCTCAACTCAAAACTGGTGTCGTTACGTTGCCCAAGCCGCCCGTGACGCAGGCAGCACGGTCATTGTCGATGTACAAGCCTTGGTTGATATTGACGAATATCACCGTGATTTTCTGCAAGCTGCTTCGATTATTATCCTTAGCACCGAGCAACTGGCCATGCATAGCCATGAATTCATGCGCCGCCTATGGCAACAATTTGAGATTGACATCGTGGTAGCAACCCATGGCAATCATGGCGCAACCCTCGGCGTGCGAGCAACCAACACAATCGAGTATCAGCCAGCCTTTGAGCTTGGGTCAGTTGTTGATAAAACAGGGGCAGGCGATGCATTTTGTGCTGGCTTTATTGCTGGTTTGGCTAGCGATTTAACTCCACGCCAAGCTCTGAGTTTTGGGCAATACGTGGCTGCTAGCAAAATCGCAATCAAAGGCTCAACCAATGGCTTTCCTGAGCGAACCCATGTGTTGCAAGCATTAGCGCAATTGCCAACATAAACTGTCACCGCTTCGTCATCTTTAATCCTATTGTTTGCTAGCCCCCCTCGTTACAATTGAGCACAACACAGATGGGGACAACAGCAATGACGCACGTAATCAAAATTAGCGGCTACGAAGTAGATCACGCTGATTCACTGCAAACATTAATTAGCGCCTTAAGCAGCATCGACGATCAAGTGGTTTTAATTCATGGTGGTGGCAGCATTTTGCCGCGCGTCTTAAATGCTATTGGCGGCACGAATCATCCGGCGGCGGCTGAAATTGCGGCCATGGCGTTGCGTGGCGGGATCAATCCGCGTTTGGTTGCTGCGCTGACCCAACATCATTTACAAGCAATCGGCTTATGTGGCTCGGATTTAGAATTGATGTATTTGTTGCCCAAAAGCGATGAGCCAATCGTGCGCTTTGAGGTGTTGCACTATTTGCTAGAGCAGGCTTGGTTGCCAGTTTTAGCTCCGCTGGCGATGGAAAGTGCCACAGGTGCGGTGAAATTGCTCAACGCCGACACGGCAGCCCAGATGATCGCCTCGGCGCTAGCCGCTGATCAATTAACCTACATTGTGCAAACGCCAGGGGTTTATGCCAGCGGGCGGCGCATTAGTGGTATTTCAGGACGACAATGCGAACGCTATATTAAACAAGGCGCATTCGATGCCACCTATACCTCGGTTGTCAAAGCCGCCTCATTGGCTGCTCCACACGTTGGGCGGGTGCGCATCACCGATCTTAACGGCTTTTTGGATGGGGTTGAAACCGTTGTTGTAGCCTAGGCAACAGGGGCGAGGGGTCAGGATTCAGCATAGCCGAAACCGCAAAGGGTACAAAGCTTATTTTTTGATCCACGAAGGACACGAAGGGCACGAAGATTTGGCTATTGGCGTTTGGCTATGGGCTAAGACATGTTCCTATAGCCTATAGCATTATTCCCTATGTTCGATGTTCTTTGCTCTATGTTCTAATGTCCATTATGATTTCTGCCTTTTGCCTTTTGAATTTATGCTCGATAGGTCGCGAAACCGCTACCCAGCGAATGGACAGAGCGTGGTATGATGGGGCATAAACATTCGTGTCCCTTGAGGAGGCTTCTCAATATGGCACTCATTACGCACGTTCGCGGTCGCGAAGTTCTCGATAGTCGAGGTAACCCGACCGTTGAAGTTGAAATCGGTTTGGAAGATGGCACGCTTGCCCGCGCAATTGTTCCTTCGGGCGCTTCAACTGGCGCACACGAAGCAGTCGAACTGCGCGACGGCGACAAAAGCCGCTACGGCGGTAAAGGCGTGCTCAAAGCTGTAAAGCATGTCAATGAAGATATTGCTGAAGCCATCGAAGGCTTAGAGGCACTTGATCAAATTACGCTTGACAAGACCTTGATTGAGCTTGATGGCACTAAAAATAAAGGTAAACTTGGCGCTAATGCAATCTTAGGGGTTTCATTGGCCACTGCCAAAGCTGGCGCATTGTCAGTTGGTTTGCCGCTCTATCGCTACCTTGGCGGGGTTTTCGGTCATACCTTGCCAGTCCCAATGATGAACATCTTGAATGGTGGCAAGCACGCCCAAGATAGCACCGACTTCCAAGAATTTATGGTGATGCCAGTCGGCGCTCCATCGTTCCGCGAAGCTCTACGCTGGGGTGCAGAAATTTACCACACGCTCAAGAATGTGTTGCACGACCGTGGCTTGGCCACCAATACTGGCGATGAAGGTGGTTTTGCGCCATCGTTGCCATCAAATGAAGCCGCTCTCGAAGTAATCGTCGAAGCGATCCAAAAGGCTGGCTACACCCCAGGCAAAGATGTCATGTTAGCGCTCGACCCAGCATGTAGCGAAATCTACGAAAATGGCATCTACAACTTGGCCCGCGAAGGCCGCAAACTTAGCTCCGAAGAAATGGTGGGCTACTGGGAAAATCTGGTCAACAAATACCCAATCATTTCAATCGAAGACGGTTTGCACGAAGACGATTGGGGTGCTTGGTCGTCGTTGCGCCAACGTATCGGCGATCGTGTGCAGTTGGTCGGCGACGATTTGTTGGTAACCAACGTCGAACGGCTCAACCGTGCGATCAAAGAAAACTCAGCGAACAGTATTTTGATCAAGCTTAACCAAATTGGCACCTTGACCGAAACCCTCGACGCAATTCAAATGGCCCAACGTGCTGGTTGGACGGCAATTGTCAGCCACCGCTCAGGCGAAAGCGAAGATGTAACGGTAGCCGATTTGGTGGTTGCCACCAACGCTGGTCAAATCAAAACAGGGGCACCAGCCCGTACCGACCGCGTAGCCAAATACAACCAATTGCTGCGGATCGAAGAAGAACTCGATAGCCAAGCCAAATTCGCTGGCTGGAGCGCCTTCGCCGTCAAACGCGGCTAATCGATACTGACCATTGAGGACACGCAACGGCGCGTGTCCGCTTGCTATTTTAGGGGGAGCAAGCATGGCCGACGATCGCAAAGCACTTGGGCGTTGGGGCGAGCAATATGCCGCTGAGTATCTGCAACAATTAGGTTATCAACTGATCGCTAGTGGTTGGCATTGTCGTTGGGGTGAGATCGATCTGATCGCCTATGATCAAGCAACCTTGGTGATTATTGAAGTACGCACGCGCCGAGGCACAGCCCATGGCAGCGCCGCCGAATCATTGACCCTCAAAAAACGCCAACGTTTAGCGCGGTTGCTGCAAGCCTACCTGCAAGCCCTCGATGCCGCCCAAACCCCATGGCTCGGCGATTATCGCATCGATGCTATTGCGATCACACTCTCCCGTGGTCAACCTCAACTTGAACATTTTCAAGCAATTTCAATTGAATAAGCAACTATCAAGGAGTTTTCAATGACCCGTGAAGTTATCAGCACGCCCAACGCTCCCGCCGCCATCGGCCCATACTCACAAGCAATCGCCATTGATGGATTGTTGTTCTGCTCAGGCCAAATTCCGCTTGACCCAGCAACTGGCCAAGTGATCGAGGGCGACGTAACCGCCCAAACCCGCCGCGTGATGGAAAACATTCGGGCAGTGCTGACGGCAGCCAACACCAGCTTCGAAAAAGTGGTCAAAACCACGATTTTCTTGGCCGATATGAACGACTTCGCCGCCGTTAATGCCGTCTATGGCGAATACTTTCCTGAAAACCCGCCAGCTCGCTCGACCGTGCAAGTGGCGCGTTTGCCCCGCGATGTGCAAGTTGAAGTCGAAGTGATTGTGCTGCGCTAGCGTTCCGCATTTGCTATCCCGATCCTTCCAAGGGTAGGTTATTAACCAAATCATTGGATATAACGATGCATTAATCTCACCACCCTTCCCTCCCGCCTCAAGGCGGGAAACGCAGGGGGCTTTAATCCCCCTGCACCCCC
>NZ_DOPT01000031.1:43870-54415 GCF_003512625.1 Herpetosiphon sp.
AATCCCCCTGCACCCCCTCAAGGGCATAAAGTGGTCATCATTCAATTCATCGATGAACTACTAAAACATTGGTTAGAAGGGAAAGACCTGCCCTCTCTCCCGCCCAGCGAGGCGAGGGGGAACCACCAAATCAAAAGCCCCTCACCCGCCGCAGTGGGCGAGGGGTTGGGGTGAGGGGTTTTAAATCAATTGGCCACTAATTTGCAAGGCAGCTTGTTGGCAAGCCCAATCAGCGGCTTGCAAGGCCGAACTCCCCTGCTGAATGCGCCAAAACCAAGCTGCCGCCCACACATCGCCCGCTCCGGTTGGGTCGCTCACTTGCGCTGGATAAGCCGCGACATGCTGAACCTCAGCATTAACCCAAATCGTTGCGCCGCGTGAGCCTTGGGTCATTGCGACCAAACCACAGTGTTGCGCCCAATCAGCAACGAGCTGCACATCGCCAGCAACATCCTCATCGCTCACCACCAACGCATCAATTTGGGCTAGCTCAGTTGGGGTTGGTTGCCAACGTTTTGGTTGGATTCGGCCTGAACTATCCCAATGCCTGAGCCAACCCTGAGCCGTCAAGCCAATCAAGGCCTGCGGAAAAAGCTTGCGCGGCGGAATTGTGGTTAATTCTTGGGCCAAGGGCGCAAGATGCACTAAGCTGGCTTGTTGCCAATATGGCGCAAGATTCGCCCAATCCAATTGGGTTGGCGCGGCATGCAGCCATTGCGTGCGAGCATCACCCTGATAGCGATTTTCAAAGGTGGCAGTGGCGCGGCTAGGCAAACGCACGAGCGTGCTGGTGCTTGGCAAATCGAAAATTAGCTTGGCGTGGGCTGGCGTGATGATCGTGGTTGCAACCCCCCAAGCGGCTAGTGCTCGCGCTGCAAATGTGCCAGTACCACCTTGCTGCCAGCCAGTTGCTGTACGATCGCGAGTTAATGCCCCGATCAAGAGATACTTAAGGCTCATGGGGTCTGCTCCAACGGCAAGTGAATGGTATGCTGTGGGCTGCCGCGCATAAACACAAATGGGTCAAGATAGGCGCGGTAGGTGATATTGAAGACATATTTGGTGTAAGTGGCCTCACGTTCCAAGCCAAAACGGGTTTTATAACTCAGCTGGCCCCATTCGCCAATTGCCAACTGCATCAAACTTGTTGAAATTGTTTGTTCAGGCAAGCGCAACAGCACCTCAAGCTGGGGGATCGTATTGAGGCGCAAGCCCAAACCATTATGGTACAAATGGCGCAAATCGCTATAGGTACGCAAATTAGCCCGCGTTGGGCGGGTATAAGCATTGGTTTCATCGAATTCGGCGTGATGCAGCACAGCGCCTTGGACAAAACCATTGGGAGGGAGCGGCATAACACTTAAACGTTCAGGTGTGCCTTGACACAACTGCGGCGGACGTTGGCCGAGGGGCACTGTCCAACGCGTTTTGATAAGTTGAACAACAACAAGCATGGCAACTCACAACTGAAAAAAAGCCTTCTCCTCAGTTTAATCCAATTTTGGCAGAATGGCGGGCGACAAGCCTGAAATTAACAAAAAAACCGACGTTTGAGGGCTAAACCCCAAACGTCGGCTGAAAGCCAAGTAAAAACTTACTTGATTTCGATTTCTGCACCAGCAGCGGCCAAAGCAGCCTTGGCAGCTTCGGCTTCTTCTTTGCTGACACCTTCTTTGACTGGTTTTGGAGCGCCTTCGACCAAATCTTTGGCTTCTTTCAAGCCCAAGCCAGCGACAACTTCGCGAACGGCTTTGATGATCGCGATTTTCTTGTCGGCTGGAGCGCCCTTCAAGATAACGGTGAATTCGGTTTGTTCTTCAGCAGCAGCGGCTGGAGCATCGCCAGCAGCAGCAACGCCAGCAACCATTACTGGAGCAGCAGCTGAAACGCCGAATACTTCTTCCATTTCCTTAGCCAATTCAGCAGCTTCAACCAAGGTCAAGCCTTTGAGTTCTTCCAACAATGCAGTTACTTTTTCTGAAGCCATGAGTGTAATTGCCTCCAAAGCAATAAAATAGGGATTTCAAAGTTGATTTGGCGAAAAGGCTAGGCGATTCGCCGAACGAATGCGATTAGCCTTCAGCACCTTTTTGTGCGTGTGCCCCGAGGATGTAGGCAATATTGCGCATAACACCCTTCAAGCCACCGACAATTCGGCTTGCTGGAGCATTGATACCGCCCAAGATCTTGGCCAAGCTTTCGTCACGGGTTGGCATTTTGGCCACCCGTTCGACATCTGCGCCAGTGATTTTTGAGGTACCGACGATCCCGCCTTTGACCTTAATATCTTTCTTCGATGCTTTGAAGAAATCATCAATTGCCTTCGCCACGCCTGGAATATCATCGTATGAAAATGCCAGTGCGGTTGGGCCACCCAAGAATTCTTCAATTTCAGTTTTACCTGCTTCGCGTGCTGCCAAGCGGGTCAAGGTGTTTTTTGCAATAATCACCTCGCCACCTTTTTCACGAACCTTCTTGCGAAGTTCGTTCAATTCGGCAACTGTCAAGCCGCGATAGTCGGCAACTAAAAGCATTTGAGCGCGGTTTAGGCGATCGGTTAATTCGGCAACGGTTGCAACCTTAGCTTGTGTTGGCATTCCGTTCACCTCCTTTCACAGGCAAATAAAAAAGCCCTGAGTGTAACGACACGCAGAGGCAGTAGCACACAAATGTGTGGAAGATTGCAATAATCTATCAGCTACCTCGGCGGGCGATGCTTGGCATCATTAAGCGCGAACGCACCTGCTGTCTACGGTGGTATTTCTTGTACCGAAGCGAGATTATAGCAGGCTTTGGATGTTTCGTCAAAACGTTGTTGATCCACGAAGGACACGAAGGACACGAAGATATGGCTATTGGCTTGGGAGATCCTTGGAAATTTAAAAAATCTTCCACTAGCCTAGACCCTACTCTGCGTTAGAAGCCCAATCCCCGACCCCTAGCCCCTGACCCCTATTTTGCCTTTTGACTTCTGCCTTTTGACTTTTGATTTACCTTTGACGCACTAGAATGGCTCGGATAGAATGGGTAGGAATACCTATCACTGTGCCAACGGTGGGTATTTTGGCAATGTCGCCTATCAACCTGTTTAAGGAGTTCCCCGTGACTGATCTGCTGACGACGATTCCTGGCCCCCGCGCAACTGCCCTAGTTGATCGCGATACGGCGGTAATGGCCCCATGTAGTGGGCGGGTCTATCCTTTTGTGATGGATCGTGGCCTTGGTTGTGAAGTGTGGGATGTTGATGGTAATCGCTATCTCGATTTGAATGCGGGGATTGCGGTGGTTTCAACGGGTCATAGCCACCCGCGGCTGGTGCAAGCCCTACAAGATCAGGTATCCAAGTTTATCCATATGGCTGGAACTGATTTTTATAATGAGCCAATGGTCAAGGCTGCCGAAAAAATCACGTCGTTGATGCCTGGCTCTGGCGAGTGGCAAGTATTTTTCGCCAATAGCGGCACTGAATCAGTTGAAGCAGCAATCAAATTGGCGCGATATTACACCAAACGCCAAAATGTCATCGGCTTCTATAGCTCGTTCCATGGCCGCTCATATGGTAGCTTATCGATCACCGCCTCGAAGCCCTACCAACGCAAAGGTTTTTTCCCCTTGATGCCTGGTGTATTCCACGCCTTCTATCCCAACCCCTATCGCACACCTTGGGGCGTTGAGCCAGAGCGCGTTGCCGAAATCTGCTTGGATTTTATCGAAAAGACCTTGTTTACCACCACCACCCCTGCCGACGATGTAGCGGCAATTATCGCCGAGCCAATTCAAGGTGAAGGCGGCTATGTTGTGCCAGCCCCAGGCTTCTGGCAAGGTTTGCGCGATCTCTGCGATCGCCACGGCATTTTGTTGATCGCCGATGAAGTGCAAAGCGGTGTTGGCCGAACTGGCAAAATGTGGGCAGTTGAATATGAAGGCATTGTGCCCGACATCATCACCAGCGCCAAAGGCATTGGCTCAGGCGTGCCAGTGGGCGCGATGGTCGCCCGCAAAGAAATTAGCAGCGTTTGGAAACCAGGCGCACACGGCAATACCTATGGTGGCAACGCCTTGGCCATGCGAGCCGTCTACGAAACCTTGTGCCTCGCCGAAGAAGAATTGATGGCTAACGCCAACGAAGTTGGTGGCTACTTCAAACAACGGCTGCACGAACTCGAAGATCGCTACGAATGTATCGGCGATGTACGGGGCCGTGGTTTGATGATCGGCATGGAATTCATCAAAGATAACGTCAACAAAGATCCGCATGGCGATCTATCCAACGCTGTGATGGAAGAATCGTTCCGCCGTGGTATGTTGCTGCTGACCTGTGGCAAATCGACCATCCGCTTCTGCCCGCCATTGGTGCTGACCAAAGATCAAGTTGATGAAGGTATCAATTTGTTGAACGACACCTTGCAAGCCCTCGGCGCAAAGTAATTATCAATCAATACCTGCGAAGCGTAGCGATACTACGCTTCGCAGAGTTTTGCTGAATCACTTATCAAAACCAATAGTATAGCCATACTTCAAAAGGATGGTAGGTTATGAGCCAACTTTCCCTTGATACCAGCGCAAAAGCCGAGGAAATCCAAATTAACATCCTACGGTCAATGAGCATTATTGAGAAATTACGTTTGGTTGAGCAACTCAATCAAACCCGTGATCGGCTAGCTTTCTATGGGTTGCGCAAACGCTTCCCTCATGCGAGTAATCGCGAATTACAACGCCGTTTCTTTGATATTAAACTAGATTATGAACTAGCAAACAAAGTATATGGCTCAATTGAGCAATGGTGTAATGATGAAATCATTGAATAACCCCTTAGATATTATGACGTATATTGCTGAGATATTCGATGAATTATTGATTGAATATTTCGTTTGAGGATCGTTTTTAACCCAGAGGCGCAGAGATACAAAAATATGAAGGATGAGGGATGAAGGATGAAGGGATATGCTATGCGCATTGAGCTTGACGTTCTTAGCGGCCTTCGCGCTCTTCGTGGTTTCAGCCTTCGTGCGCTTCGTGTCCTTCGTGGATCAATTTGTGGAAACTCTCGCCCCCTCGCCGACGATAAACACCCCACAACAACACTTTGGTGTCTCCTTACCACCAGCCCTTGTTTTGTATGCTCAACCGCAGAAAGCTAGCCTCTAGTTGGAGTAAGCGATGCATAGCACACAAAAATGGGGTGGCATTGCCGCCTTGATCAATGGGTTTGCCTATATTATCGGCATTGGCATAGTCTTCACCCTTTTAGCCCCTTTTCTCGAAGCCAGCCAAGCTGAAAAGATCAGCTTTTTGATCGAACATCAAAACTTGATGGCCCTGTGGTATCTGATTATTTATTTGGTCGCTGGAGTTTGGATGGTTCCGCTGGCAATTGCCTTGCATCACCGGCTGCAGCAAGCACATCCGCTGTTGATCCAGGTAACCACAGCTATGGGGATCATTTGGGCGACCACGATTCTTTCTAGTGGTATGTTGTTGGTCAACAATATCAAAATTATTGCCGATCTTCAGCAGCAGAACCCTGAGCAAACCCTCGCTGTCTCGACGGCAATTTCGGCGGTGGCGAGTGGATTAGGTGGGGCAATCGAGTTGCCTGGCGGCGTTTGGGTCAGCTTAATCAGTATTGCAGCCTTGCAAACTAAACGCCTACCTAAAGCACTCAATTATCTTGGCCTGCTGATTGGCGCATCGGGCATCGCAATGACGGTTCCAGCGATCGCCGCAGTTGGCACGCTCTTCGGTATCGGCATGATTGGCTGGTTTTTGTGGGTTGGAGTAGTTTTAGTTAGAACAAAGAACATAGAGCATAGAACATAGAAATGGGGCTATGGGCTATGGGCTATCGGAACGTTTTGTAGAATGAGAATGATTCCGATAGCCAAAAGTCTCTAGCTGATAGCCTCAACACAATTTACTGCGCACCAGTTCAAGCCACTCTTGCGTTGCCTGTGTACTTGCATGTTGAGTTCCCAAAACCTTTTCACGGATGCTCAATACTTGATCAAATAATAATTCTGCTTCACGATAGCAAGATTGATGATACAGTGTAGCTGCCAAGTTATATTTTGTTGATAAACTGTCAGGATGATTAGTTCCTAAGCTTTGCTCACGAATTTCTAGCACTTCGCGATAGATTACTTCTGCTTCAAGATAATGTTGCTGTTTACTCAATATCCAAGCAATATTATGTTTAGTAGTAATAATCTCAGGATGATTAATCCGAAGCGTTTGTTCACAGATGAGTAATACCTCACGGTACATATATTCAGCCTGTTTATAAAGCCCTTGTCCATTTAATGCCCAGGCGATTCCATGTTTTGTTGTTAACGTATATGGATGGTTCAAGCCTAAAATAAGCTCATAGATTGGCAGAACTTCCCGATAGATACGTTCGGTCTCGGCATATCGACCCTGATAACCTACGTTGTTAGCAATTTGACGCTTGGTTGCTAGAGTATCAGGATGATTTACACCAAATATTTGCTCTTGATCCTTCAATATTTCACGATACATCCGCTCTGCTAAGGCATAATATCCCTGTTTACTGCGAATTGAAGCTAAATTATGTTTTGTCAATAAGCTATCCCAATGTTCTTTTCCTAGACTCTGTTCTTGAATCGTTAATATCTCGCGCAGAATTTGTTCTGCATCAGCATAATTTCCTCGCAAAAACATGGCAGTTGCATATTCTTTTTTACTTTTAAGGGTATGGGGATGATATTGGCCTAAAACTTTTTTACGTAACCTATATACTTCGTTAAAAAGTTGTTCAGCCTCTTGAAGTAACCCTTGATCGCCAAGTACATCAGCCAGGGCATGTTTTGTATTAAGAATGATTGGATTTTCTGTTTCAAATAGTTGGTTTTGGGTTGATAAAACTTCTCGATAAATGTGTTCTGCATCAACATACTTACCTTGACGATATAAACAAAGTCCTGCTTGATAGCCTAATTCGCCAGCATAATCTGGATGTTGGCTCGCTTGGCGATCCGAATATTCAAGATGGGGCAGCAACATTTCAATTTCCCGCATTGCCCATTGATCATGATAACGGTTGCTGAGCATTATCAATGCTTGTTCAAGCGATCTATAATTTTCAGGCTCATTCGCCGCATCAAGATCAATAATTACATCAGCCATCAGCGGATGTAAACGCGGTTGAGTTGGGTCATTGAAAAAGCCCGCTTGGGTTAATTCCCATAGATATTCGGTCAGGCTATCATCATCGTAGCCGCTAGCAGCTTGCAATAACTCCCATGGAATAACCACATTCGGCGCACAATAGGCCATCATCAACAATAAACGCCGACAGGCTTGGCCTAATTCGGCAGGCAACAACCCATAACTCACTTCAACTGTATCGCGCACGCTCCAAAAATTATTAATTGTATTTTGATGGAGCTTACTGGTTGGCTTAACCATCGCTTGCAAGCTGGCAATCCGTTGGTTTTGCAGCGCTGCAATATACTCAGCCGCAGGCTTGCGAAAATAAAATTTCAAGCTTGAGCCAACTAAATGCAAAGCTAAAGGCAAATGCCCCACCAATTCAGCCAACTGATCAGCATCGGTATCGCTGAGATAGTTGTTGATATTTGGCTGAGCAGCTAGTTGTTGTAGCAATTGGCGGCTTTCAAGCGGCGGCAAGGTATCAAGTGTAATTAAATTTGTGCCTTGCCATTGGCTGCGCCGACTAGTAACCAACAGTTGGCAACCACTGCTAGCCTGGGGACGATAGGCCGTGAGCAAGGCTGGATCTTCACAATTATCGAAAATCAACAAGCGTGGTATAGGTTGATTAAATAATTCACGCACCACCCGCAGCCGCGTTTCAGGCTTAACTTCATAACGCCACTCGTCTGGTTTCAGGCTATCCCAACAACGATCAAGGCTGGCTTGGAGGGTTTCGTTGGTAGCGGCATACAGCCAAAATACCCCGCCCGCAAAATAGCTACCATAACGATGGGCAAATTCTAGGGCTAGGCTACTTTTGCCAATCCCGCCCATACCTGTGGCAAGAGCAGTTGGTGTAATCAGGGTTGGGTCGGAGCGCAACATTGCTTGAGCCAATTGATATAGTTGGGCCTCACGCCCTACAAAATCGCTCAGTGGTTGATAGGGCATAACCGAATGTGGTGGCAATTGGCTGCGTTCAGGCAAATGATCTGTCGGGTAGCAGGAGCGTATTACTACACTCCCGCCCCCTAAGAACCGGACGTGCGAGTTTCCCCGCATCCGGCTCAAGCCTCTCACTTGCCTCTTTCGAGACACGGTTTCACTTCGGTTAACCTCTGGCTATGGATTTGCGTATGGCATGTGGGGTGGACTAACATACGGTTTTCCGCCGTGTCTGTTCCGCCGTCGATCCGCCGAATGACGTGATGGTTGTGCCATCCCGTCAGCATTGTGATCGGTTCTTGGCAACAGGGGCAAATTCCGTTTTGTCGTTTCCACAAGTGCAGGAGTTGTCGTCGTCCCTTGAGGGTTGATGCTATCTTTACCCCAAGTCGGGTTTCAAAATACATCTCCCACGCTGGGTCGTATGGATTAGCCGCTGCTCGGATTTTGACATGCCGTTTAATCGGCACGTATCCTGCGGCAACTAAACGTATTGGGCGACCTGCACTATCTCCCGAAAACACCCACTGATTTCCATTGACTGGTCGGAAGTATTTCTCTTTGATCCAGCGTTTTGGTTTGTTGGCATGTCTTCGTTTTGCCCAGCGCCATAGCGCTTGATAAATTGCATGGCCCATAGATTGAAACACAGCCTTTGAGACAACATGATGGTGATAGGCTGTCCATCCCGAGATGATGGGATTGAGCAGCCGGATCAACTTCTCGGCATCCAAGGCCATATTGGCTTTGATCGTGGCTCGGATTGTGGCGAGGAATGTCCGTTGACTCGCCGTTGAGGGCTTAATCAGCAGTATCCCCTTGTACTTGCGTACATTCTGTCCAAGAAAATCAAAGCCTTCCTCAATGGTCGTGATCCGCGTTTTCTCCGGTGCGAGTTCCAGACCTCGTTCCTTGAGGAATGCTTCTACCAGCGGTTTGACTGTCTGTTCGAGCAGTTCTCGCGATCTGCCTGTGATAATGAAGTCATCCGCATACCGCACAAGATTGACTTTTGCGGCAATACCGCGAACTGTCCTTCTGGGGCAATGCTCCAAGAGGATTCGTTCGAGGCCATCCAGCGCGAGATTGGCTAATACTGGCGAGATAATCCCGCCCTGCGGTGTGCCGTGCTCGGTGGGGTAGAGCGTTGTTCCTTCCATGTACCCGGCCTTTAACCATTTCTGAAGGATGGCTTTATCCATTGGGACATGAGCCAAAAGCCAGTCGTGGCTAATTCGGTCGAAGCATGATCGGATGTCGCCTTCCAGAATCCACGTTGGTGCCTTCCGTTTCGCGAGTGCAACAAAGCATTGCCCAATGGCATCTGCTGGTGCCCGTTCTGACCGAAATCCATAGGAGTTTGGGTCAGCGGTTGTTTCCGCGATGGGAGCAAGCGCAAGCAGGTGGAGTGCCTGCATGGCTCGGTCGTGCATCGTTGGGATGCCAAGGGGTCGTCGTTTTCCATGCTTCTTTGGAATGTAGATGCGTCGCAACGGACGCGGCTGATAGCCACGTCGTCGCAACGATCGGATGGCCGTTGCTTTCTTTTCGGGGGTGTCCCAGATGACCTGATCCACTCCCGGTGTCCGTTTGCCTTGGTTTTCCGTCACTCGTCGCACGGCAAGGGCTTTGCCGCTGAACGAGTGGGTCAGGAGCCGTTGCAAAGCTTTCACCTTGCCATAGCGTCCCGCCTGTGTTGCCTTCACGATACGGGATTGCAGCCGACGCACAGTTTGGTTCACGTGTTGCCAGTTAATGGCATGCCACTCGACCTCACTGCGGGAGGCCGCACCAGCAGAGGTTTCTGCCATCATTTGCTTGTCCTCCTAAATCAGTTCGACAATAGCTCTCGTGAGGAGAGACCCAAAGCGGAAGTCTGCCCGCTTTCGCGTGGCGGGATGTTTCACCGCCTATCCGTTCGATTACGGAACGGCATTCGCTTTTTCCGCTGTCCTATACCCGCCATCCCGTTGGTCAACCTTACGGTGTTCTACCCTTTTGGGAGGATGACGGGCTTACCGTGTTCCGCGTGAGAAACAGAATGGGGTAGGTCTGCTCTATTCGCCGGGGGCGTTGATTATCCACGATAGGGAAGCCTTCAGTCCCTATACTCGCCACCAGTACCATTTTGGTGAAAGCCTGTCAGCATCTTTGGCTCCTACAACCTTACGACGTTTAATCGAGCATTCACGTGTGTTGACCATACCATTCAACCCTAGTTCCTATCCGCTGATGATGCTTGCAGATTGACAAGCGCTTTACAGCCCTTGTCCCGACCAGTCGGTCGTGGATACGTTGTCCTCGGGCTTTCCACGGGACGTTACCGTCCCGCAGTACCGAGTAGGGTACTGCTGGTGGAACAGCAGGCTCCATCCGGTGTTTGCACCGTAGAGCAGTTTCTTACGCGACCTCACGTCGCACAAAGGC
>NZ_DOPT01000013.1:0-28482 GCF_003512625.1 Herpetosiphon sp.
CGAAGATCGCGACGACCGCGAAGCACTGTTGTTCATCCTTCATCCTTTTATCTCTGCTCCCCTGCGTTAACGCTATGCCCTTTTGCCTTCTGATTTCTGACTTTTGATTTTCAATCAGGCCATGCTGCTTTGACCAAGGCAGGCAAAATAATGCCGCTTGCACCGCGTAAACAGCACTCAAAGGTATCAGAGAGGTACGTTTGGTCAGTATTAACTTCGATGCCATAGGCTCCATGTTCAATTGCGGTGACGGGCAAGGTGGCGGCTGGTGGCACTAAACCCGATGTACCAATCGAAAAAACCACATCAGCTTGAATGCAGGCAGCTTTGGCATGATTAAAGGTTTTGGTTGGTAACACTTCGCCAAACCAAACAATATCAGGCCGCAACAAGGCTTGGCAACGTGGGCAGCGGGGCACACCAATTTCTTCATCAGGCAACCATGCCGATGGTTCAATCACGACATGTTCTTTGGAGCATTTGACTCGCCCAATGTTGCCATGCAACTCCAAAACATTGGTTGAGCCAGCCCGCTGATGCAAACTATCAACATTTTGGGTAATTAGGGTCAAATTTGGCACATGTTCAGCCATCTTGGCCAAGGCATAATGGCCTGCATTCGGGCTAGCTTGATCAACCATTTCACGCCGATAGGCATACCAATCCCAAACCAGCTTAGGATTGCGCTCGAATGCTTCGGGCGTTGCTAGATCTTCGGGTTTCATGCGCGACCAAAAGCCAGTTTGGGCATCGCGAAAGGTTGGAATCCCGCTTTCTGCCGAGATTCCAGCTCCAGTCAAAATTGCGATTCGCTCGGCTTGGCGTAAGCGTTGTAGAAGCTCTTCGGGAAACTTGGCCATAACCAACTCCTCTCTAATCAAGTCAATTACTCAAGCGCAGCAACTAATTGTGGTAATAGTTCGGCCAATTTGCCATGGAAGGCATGATCGGTAAAAAAGCCAAAGGTCGAGGGCTGGCGGTTAATTTCAATCACGGTTGCACCATGACGTTTAGCATGCAATGGCAACGAGGCGGCGGGCTGCACAACTGAATCGGTGCCAATGCACAGAAAAACATCACACATGGTCGCTTGATCAGCTTCGCGCAAACGTTCGCGTGGCACACCTTCGCCATACAACACTACATCAGGGCGCAGATAGCCGCCAGTTCGCGGGCAGCGCGGCGGAATTTCGGTTTCATCCCACGAATCGACCATACCGCCATCTTCATAGGAGCGCATTCGAGCTAAATTGCCATGCAGTTCGATCAATTCACGGCTGCCTGCTCGCCAATGCAATCCATCGGTGGCTTGGGTAATCAGCTTGAACTTTGGCATAAGTTGCTCTAAATCCACCAAGGCATAATGGGCTGCGCTTGGTTGAGCCGCCTCGGCCAAACCACGCCGATAGGCAAACCATTCCCAAACCAAGCGTGGATTGCGCAAAAATGCCTCAACCGTTGCCAGTTCTTGCGGCTCGTAGCCAGCCCAACGTGAATCGAGTTGCTGGGCCTCGCGAAAACTTGGAATCCCACACTCTTGAGCCAAACCCCCACCTGTCAGCACTGTAATTGATTGGGCATTGCGTAAGCGTTGCAACAAAACGTCTGGCAAATCGAACACGCTCAAGGGGTTTCCTCCTGCTGCAAAAGATCACGCGAAATCCAGCCGGTCATCGCTTGACCATCTTTTTCAAAGACAATATTGATCCAGACAATTCCGCCTTGGGTCACAATCGCATCGGGGTCGGGCGCAATCACACGAGTATTGGCCGGAATTGCCATAATAATGTTGCTGCCATCGCTCTTGTATTCGGCAGTTGTACGGACATTGCTTTCTTGCAAGGTTTTGAACACCAATTCACCAACGGTTGTCGGGAGATCTGGCTCATTTGGCTGAACGGTTGGCTGGGGCTTGGCAATATTCAAACTATCAATCCAGCCCGTAATCCGCCGACCTTGGTAATCGTCGATTTCAATTTTGGCCCAACCATTACTGGTTAAGTTGGTCGCGGGATCGCGAATCACGACTTCAGTGTTACGCGGCAAGCTCACCACCAAGGCGCTGTTGCGATCTTGGTTGGTATACACTGGCGTATTATCTTGGATGATGATATAGGTTTCGCTCTGTTGCCCAGGTAGCAAATTGCAGGCCCAGGTTGGAATCCGCTCGCAAGCCCACGTTTTGGCCGCTCCGCCAACCAGCCAATTGCGCCCAAAGGTAAAGCCCCAAACACAGCCAATCACCAATAAGGTAATTAATGTAAGACCAAAGGCCCGTCGCCAAATAAAATTCAAGCAACCACGGCGATAGGTTTCACGCCGAATTTCGCTGCGCAACTCGCTACGTAATTCTTCGCGGCTAATGCCTTGTTGCACTGGCGGTGCAGGCTGTGGCGCATAATATTGCGGTGGTGGCTGTTGCACTGCTTGTTGCTGGATTGGCGGCGGTGCTTGGCGCGGTGGCATCATCGGCTTAGGCGGCGCAACATTCCAGTTAGGCGCTGCACTCGCCGAAGGCGATTGCTGTGGTGGCGGCGTAGGTGTTGGCTGGGTTCGACGTTGAGCCAAATTTTGGCGCATATCGCGCATGGTATCGCGCAAAGCTGGCAATGGCCGCACCAATTGTTTGGTCGGCGCATCAGCTGCCGAATCAACCGCCGCCAAATCGCGAGCCAAGGCCGCAACCGTGGCCGTGCGTTGATCGGGGTCAGCCGCTGTTGCGACTTGGAGCGCTGCCACTAACGAGGGCACAAAGCCATTAACTTGTTGATAGATCGAAGGCATGTCTTTGGCATTAGGGTCGGGCGTGATACCTGTTAGCAATTCGTAGCCCAATAAGCCAAGGCTATACACGATCGAACGCTCATCGGGCGCAGCACCTTTGAGCCGTTCTGGCGCACGATACAGTTGCATATCGCCACGTAATTCTTCGTTATTCAGCCACCACGGCTCTATTAGCACCGCCCGATCGCTGCTCGTGAGCAAAATCGAGCGCGAGCCAATTGGCGGAGTGGGAGTTTGGGTGTTAATCGTAATCGCCACCGCCCCAACCACTTGGCGTAACACTTCCAAGGCTCGTTCTGCCGCTAATGGCAGCCGATCGCGCAATAAATCGCCATCGACATCCTCGGTGATCATATATGGGCGATTGCCGACCTCGCCATTATCATAGACATCGAGCAAGCCCGGATGGGTGCGTTTGGCAAGGCCTTGAGCCTCATCATTAAAACGCTTGCGTAATTGGGCATTCTCTAACAAGTCAGGGCGTAGCAGATGGACTAAAACTGAACGATTCAGCCGTTCGTCGGTTGCCCGAAACACCAATGCTAAGCGATTTTCGCCCAAACGAGCTTGCACCCGATAACGGTTATGCAGTAATGGTGTTGAAGGAGCAGAAGGTTGCGTCATAAATTACATTCACCTTGCAACGCCGAGCAGATCTCGACACTACGCCAAGGGCTACGGTTTGACCGCAATAACTAACTCATAAGCATCAGCTTGCCAAGGCCGAATTTCACAATCGCAGCAGCCAAAATCGAATAATAATTGCTGTAATTGCTGGGCTGTCCAAGCCTTGCCTGGCAACCAACGGGCATGCCGTGGTGTCCAAGTGCTGATGATTAATGTGCCTTCTGGTTGTAAAACCCGCCACATCTCAGCAATGGCCCGCCGTGGACGGGGAAAATATTCCAACGCTTCTAAACATGTTACCACGCCAAAGCTTTGGTCCGGCCAGCGTTGCAAATTATCGCCGCTGCCTTCGTGCCATTGAATCCGTTCGGTAACTTTGGCTTGTTGGGCTTTGATTTGGGCCTGCGCCAACATCGCCGCCGTCAGATCAAGCCCATGAATCGCTCCATGAAACCAGGTTTCTTGGGCCAGAAACAGCGGAACGCGGCCTGTGCCAGTGCCAACATCAAGCGTCGCTGCATCCGGCATGGCCATCAAGGCAACCCGCAACGGTCCACCAAGGTGAATCTCGTCGTGGATTGTAACATTGCTACGCACACGATCATAAATCGATGCACCACGGCTGTAAATCCAGCGCACCACACCTCGGCCAAAATAGCTGCCTTCGCCAATAATAATCAGCCAATACAGCAGCCCAAGGCCCACTACCATACTACTAAGCAGCCAAATCCAGATCATAGGCCGATTATAGCATAGCCCTCTTGTCGCTAGCAGGGTTCGCCGTCTATAATTCAGGCATTGGGCAAACAACCAGCGATGGTCGCAACGAGGCGACTAAGGAGCATGTATGCACGAACTTGCTAGCCACTTCGCAGCTTTTCGCCGTCAGATTGTTGGTATTGATCAGCATTTTATGACACCTTATGGCTCGCTGCCAATAGTTTATGCCGATTGGACAGCAAGTGGGCGTTTGTATGCGCCAATCGAGTTGCAAATGCTGAATGTGTTTGGGCCGTTTGTCGGCAATACCCACTCCGAATCGAATATCACTGGAACCTCGATGACCGAAGCCTACCATTTTGCCCAACGTTTGATCAAGCAGCATGTTAACGCCGCCAGCGATGATGTGTTGATTTTAGCTGGCTCAGGCATGACTGCTGTGGTCAATAAGTTTCAGCGGATTTTGGGTTTGCGCATGCCCGAACAATGGGCTGAGCAGATTAAGTTCTCGAAAAACGAGCGGCCTGTTGTGTTCATCTCACATATGGAGCATCACTCCAACCATACCTCATGGCTCGAAACCATCGCCGAGGTCGTGGTTGTGCCGCCCGATGATCAAGGGCTGATCGATCCAGCCAATTTGGAAGCCTTGCTGCCTGCCTATGCTGAACGCAGCGTTAAAATCGGAGCCTTCACTGCTTGCTCAAATGTGACTGGTGTGCGCACGCTCTACCACGAGTTGGCGCGGGTGATGCATGCTCACGGTGGGGTTTGTTTTATTGATTTTGCGGCTTCAGCGCCCTATGTTGAAATCGATATGCACCCAGCCGACCCAGCCGCCGCGCTTGATGCGATTTATTTCTCGCCGCATAAATGTTTGGGCGGCCCGGCCACGCCTGGGGTTTTGATTTTTAGCAGCAAACTCTACCACAATCGGGTACCTGATCAGCCTGGCGGTGGCACGGTCAACTGGACGAACCCGTGGATGGGCCATAGTTTTGTCAGCGATATCGAAGCACGTGAAGATGGTGGTACTCCCGCCTTTTTACAAACGATCAAAGCGGCGCTGGCCTTCCAACTCAAGCAAACCATGGGCGTTGAGCAGATCGAAGCCCGCGAAGCCCAATTGACCAAACGTCTATTCCAAGGCTTGCGCTCAATCGATGGCATTCATCTGCTAGCTGATCACTTGGAACAAAGACAAGGGATCTTTTCGTTCTACATTGAGAATTTGCACTACAACTTGATTGTACAATTGCTGAACGATCGTTTTGGGGTGCAAGTGCGTGGCGGATGTTCCTGCGCTGGAACCTATGGCCATTATCTCTTGCACGTCGATCCGCAGCGCTCCAAACGCATCACCGATTTAATCGATCAAGGCGATTTATCGGATAAACCAGGCTGGGTACGGCTTTCGATCCACCCAACCACCACCGATCACGAGGCCGATTATCTGATCGATGCGCTGGATCAAGTGGTGCGCAATGGCTCGGCGTGGGCCGACGATTATCAATATTCGAATAAAACCAATGAATGGCGGCATCGCCGACCAGTTCAGCAGGATATAGGAGCGTGGTTTCAGTGTTGCGATTTGGTCGAGCATTAATTGAATTTGGGCGAGGCTTGGTTGGTTGGCTGGGGCTATTTAATTTGCTGAGTGCGCTCGCCAACCTGCCCAACCTTGGCTGGCTAGCGCAACGTCGGCGTGATGGCCTGCTTGGTGCAGCGCTGGCAGTTTGGGGCTGGCGCGGTGGGCGTTGGCGCTGGCTCAGTGTTTGGCTGGCCGTGCCAATTCAATTAGCGCTAGCCTCGTTGCGCAGCTTGTGGCATAACCCGCTGCGCCAATTTATGGCTGGCTCAACGAGTTGTGAGCCAATTCAAATTATGCTCGATTCTGGTGAGCATGTGCCTGGCTTGTGGTATGCCACATCGCACACCAGCACGGCAATTCTCTATTTGCACGGCGCTGGCAACGACAAAACCCGCTATGCAACACGGGCCATCGCGCAATTACAACAAGCGGGTTTTAGCGTGTTGGCAATAGATCTAGCGGGACAAGGCGAAAATCCGCGCACCTTGGATGTGCCTGATAGCAACACCGATGTAGCAGCGGCGGTCGCGTGGTTGCGCCAACATGCGGAACATGTGGTCGTGGTGGCAGTTAGTTTGGGTGGTTGCATCGGGGCGCGAGCAATTGCCGATGGTGTCGCAGTTGATGGTTTAGTCATTATCGGCTCGCCAGTTGCGCTTGATCTCAAGAGCAATCATTATATTCGCAGCGAACTACGGGCTTTGCTCCGCCCGCAATTTTGGCAATACCCCGACCGCATGACCTTGTATCAACTATGGCAGCAATGGCAAGCGCCGCCAATGCGCATTGCCATGGGCTTTAACCAGCTTTTCCCAACGCTTAATTTGGCCGATTCGCTCAGCCGCATTCGTGCCCCAATCTTGCTGGTCTATGGCCAACGCGACCGCATCGCACCGTATCAGGCAGTTTTGAGCAACTTGGCGACCATTCCCGACGTAACGCTACAACTGATGCCTGACCACAGCCATCTAACGTTGCCGATGGAGACGTTTCCGCTAACCGCAGTCACAACCTGGATTCACGAGAGAATTGAGTCGAGTGAAGGAGCAATTCATGTTTGATCTAGAAGTCTGGCGAGCCGAGATTTTGCAACGCTTGCGCCGTTTTGTCCGTGCCCCCCAAACCGAAATGGGTATTTATGGCACTGAACGTCTAACCTACTACCTCAGCAGTTTGGTGCTTGAGCCGTTTTTTCAGGCCTTTACCAACCAGCCATTACGAGCGGTTGTCACCTTGGCCAATGTCACCCAAACCACTGGTACGAGTTTTCTGATTCATAACGCCAATACGCTGCGCTATAGCCAACAATTGCTGTGGAGCGAATTTGAACATTCGCCAGCCTTGCGCTTGGTGATCGAGCAAATTTTGCTCAAGCTTGATGTGATCGAGCATCTACTACACACACTTGGTGATGCCGAAGCCCATTGGTTGCGCCAAAGCTTAAGCGATGAGATTGAGCCATATCGGCGTAACGGCGAATTAACTGAATTGCGCCATGCGCTGAATGAAATTCCATGGCAAACTCGCTATAGCACGGTGCGTTCGCTCCAAACCCGTCGCGGCCACTATACTGGCAGCGATTGGCAATTAATCGAGCAAGCCTTGAGTGATCGGGTGGCCATGGTTCGCGCGGCAGGAGCACGCCAACTTGGTCGTGCCCAAAGCAATTTAGCGGCCCATCTACGCGAGCGGCTGTTTCATGTGGCCTTGTATGATCGCGATTTGGGGGCACGGTATGCAGCAGCTCGTTCGATTGGTACATTGCGCAATCAATTAATCGATAGCATGAGCCGCGAATTACTTACCACAGCCTTGTTTCATGATGATAGTTTTGTGCGTTCGGCGGCTTGTTTGGTGCTTGGGCAACTGGGCAGCGCCATGGTCACCCCCAGCATTTTGGATAGCCTGATCAGCGTGTTGCAGGATGCCGACCCTTACGCCCGCGAAGCTGCTGCCAACGCCTTTGCCGCCATGGGGCAGGCTGCCGCCACCGTCGATGTGTTGGCCGCCTTGCGGACTGCGGTTTTAGATAGTGACCAATATGTCCATGAAGCGGCATTAGGCGCAATTACCGCCCTCAAAGATTAAATGAAAAACCAACAGCCCTCAATGTGTCGAGGGCTGTTGGCTTTATCGAACAATATTAACGAACCCCGATCAACTCCACATCGAAAATCAATTCAGCATTGGGTGGAATCACGCCAGGGTAACCGCGTTCGCCATAGGCCAAATTGCCTGGAATATACAAGCGCCGCTTACCACCAACATTCATCGTCGATAAGCCTTCATCCCAGCCTTTGATCACTTGGCCAACGCCCAAAATGAATTCAAATGGCTCGCCTCGATCAACCGAGCTATCGAATTTGGTTCCGTTGGTGAGTGTACCTGTATAATGAACAATCACCGTTTGGCCAGCTTTAGGTTGCGCCCCTGTTCCGACAACCTGTTCTTCGTAGCGCAAGCCCGATGGAGTTGTTTGCATCGAAAGAGCCTCCTCTGAGATTGATTGGGCCAATTATCAAGGAACATAGGAAAAATCGCAATTCAGGCTATAATAGAAACTAGCAAATTTGTACGCTTGGGCAGGAGTGCGCCGGATGTTGCCAGAGAAGCTGCGTGTTCGTAATTTTATGTGTTATCGCGATGATGTTCCAACCCTCGATTTCGAAGGAATTCGGGTTGCTTGTTTGTCGGGCGAAAATGGCGCTGGCAAATCGGCCTTGCTCGATGCAATCACTTGGGCGCTTTGGGGCAAAGCTCGCGTTTCCTCCGATGATGAATTGATTGCGTTGGGTGCACAAGAGATGGAAGTTGATTTGCAATTTAGCGTTGCCAAAACTTCCTATCGTGTGTTGCGCCGCCGTTCATCAGCCAAACGCGGCCAAACCATCCTCGAAATTCAAGTTAACGATGGTGATAATTGGCGAGCAATTTCTGGCAATAGCATCCGAGAAACCCAAGAGATCATTCATTCTGTGCTGCGCATGGAATACGATACCTTCATTAATAGTGCTTTTTTGGTGCAAGGCAAAGCCGATGAATTTACCCGCAAAGCGCCTGCTGAACGCAAACGAGTGCTGGCCGAGATTTTAGGTCTCGATGCCTACGAACAACTTGAAGCCCGTGCCAAAGAGCAGGTGCGCTATTTCAGCGACCGCGCTCAAGGCCTCGAAGGTACAATCAGCAGCTACCGCGAATGGGTCAATAAGCGTGATTTTTACCTGAGCCAAGAGGCCGAAGCGCAACAACGGGTGCAGCAGCTTAGCCATGAAATCGAACGAGCAACAGTAGTGTTTGAGCAAGCCGACCAACAACGCCGCGCACTCGAACATCGTAAGGCCGAACGCGACCGCGAGCTAAGCCGCAGCCGCGACCTCGAACGTCAAATTGCCGAAAGCGATGGCGATTATCGCCAACTGGCTCAAGATATTGGTGTGGCACAAGCGATGGTCGCTCGTCAAAGCGAAATTGAAACCAATTTTCAAGTCTTGCAAGCTGCGCGTGAAGAGTTAGTGGTGCTTGATCGCTTGCGTGAGCAAATTGTCCAGCTCAACGATCAATACAAAGAGCAACGCGCTTTGGTCGAGCGCGAAGAACTTTCGTTGCAACATCAACTTCAGCAATATCAGCGCGATCAGCAAACCAACGCCGAATTGATCGCCAATAAAGCCAGTAAGCAAGCAGATTTGGCCGCCTTGGCCGAGCAATTAGCCGGTTTTGCCGACGATCAACGCCATTTAGAGCAAGCCCGCAGCCAGCGCAACGAGCTAGAGCAACAAAGCACCAACTTAACTCAATTGCAGGTTGAGGTGCAACGATTGCAAGGCTTAATCAACGTGCGCGGCGATTCGTTAATTGCCGCACGCGAGGAGCAAAATCGCCGAATTATCGAGGCCGACAATGTTTTGGCCAACGAATCGCGCTGGCGCAGTGAATTTGAAACCTCGGTTGCCCAACAAAAAGCCCTGATTCGCGATGAACGCAAGCTCCAAGAAATGCGCAGCCGCGACCAACAAGATGCCAAGCAATTGGGCGAACTATCGGCACAAGAGAGCAATTTAAAGCAACTTGGCAAGCAAATTAACGATAAAATCGACCAACTACGGGCAACCCACGATACGCATTGCCCACTCTGCCAGAGCGATATCGGCCAGCATGGCATTCATCAAGTGATCGAGCAATATATCGTTGAGCGCGACGATCTGCGTGATCAATATCGTGAGGCCAGCCAAGCTCGCAAACAACTAAGCAATGAATATGATGCTCGCCAGCGCGAAATTCAAGGTTTAGAGCGCAAAGTTGCCCAGCTGAGCACTCTGGCAGCAGCAGTTGGTCGCTTGGAAGGCCAAATCAGCGAAGCCCAAGAACATCGTAGCAAACGCAGCGAAGCCGAAAGCACCTTGCGCGATTTGAATCAGCGGCTTGAACATGGCGATTTTGCCCATGAAGAACGCGCCGCCTTAGCCCAAGCCCAAACTGAAATCGCCGAATTAGGCCTTGATCAAGCGGCGCTTGATGCCCAACGCCAAGCCAATGGCCGATTAATCGCCCAGCTCGAGCAACGGCTAGCCCAACGTGGCACAATCGAGGCCAAAGCCGCCGTACTCCAAGAACAACTTGAGCGAATTCAGGCGGCTGAAACCCACAATGCCACATTGCACGAAACAATTTTGAGCTTGCAAGTCCAGATCGATAGTCAGCAATTTGCCCAAACTGCACGGCAACAGGCCGAGGCAATTTACCAGCAAATGGCTGAATTGGGCTATGCCTCACAACGCCATCAAGAAGTGCGCGACGCGGTTGCCAGCCTTGGCCATTGGGAAGGCGAATATCATCAATTGCGTTCGGCGCAAACCAACTTGGCAACCAACCAACGCCAAGCCCAGCGTTTGGCCGAATTGATCGAGCGCCAACGCCAAGATTTAGCCCAAATTCAAGTAATGCTCAATCAACTCAACCAAGAATTAGCCCAATTGCCAGCCGCTATTCAAGCTGCCGAAACCGCTCAACGCACAATCAACGAGTTTCGCGGGCGCTTGGCCGTTGCTCAAAAAGATTTGGGTGCAGCTCAGCAAAACGTCCAGCATGTGGCTCAAGTCGCTGAGCAGTTGGCCGCAGCCGAAAAAGAGCTGCTCTCAGTGCAAGATCAACGCGATGTTCACAGCGAATTGGTACGAGCTTTTGGCAAAAAAGGCATTCAAGCAATGCTGATCGAAACGGCGATTCCTGAGCTTGAGCGCGAAGCTAACGAATTGCTCAGCCGCATGACCGACAACCAAATGCACTTGCGCTTTGAAACCCAACGCGAAACAAAAAAAGGCGATACCAGCGAAACTCTCGATATTCAAATTGCCGATGAACAAGGCACGCGCCGCTACGATTTGTATAGCGGTGGCGAGGCCTTCCGCATCAACTTTGCAATTCGGATTGCCATGAGCAAAATGCTGGCTCGTCGCGCCGGAGCCAACTTGCAAACATTAATTATTGACGAAGGCTTTGGTTCGCAAGATGGTCGTGGGCGCGAACGCTTGGTCGAGGCTATCACCCAAGTTCAGCCAGATTTCAGTCGCATCTTGGTAATCACCCACATCCAAGAATTGAAGGATCAATTTCCGGTGCAGATCGAAATTACCAAACACGACAACGGCTCACGTTGGGCGGTGAATTAGGCTATTGGCTATTGGCTGTAGGCCTGGTGTAATGGTTCGTTTCCTCACCCCCAGCCCCTCTCCCACGGCGGCGGGCGAGGGGAGCACTGCTGGAGCGGTTCCCCCTCTCCTCGCGTGCGGGAGAGGGGGCAGGGGGTGAGGGCAGGCTAGCCGTTGTTCATGCGATAAACCATGACACATAGAACATAGCGAGATTGTGGTTACTCTGCGCCTCTGCGTTTAAACAGAAATGTATTTCATGCTAAAGATCGTGCTACTCCAACTTCCAGTGCCCAGCAATCCGGCGGCGAATGTGCCGCTGGCAGCGGGCTACCTCAAAGCATGGGCGTACAACCAAGGCTTACTTGAGCGTATGCAAATTGAGATTGTGCCACGTGATATTGCCGACCGTGGTGGTGATCGCCTGATTTGTAATTGGATCATCGCTCAACAACCACACGTTCTTGGGATTTCGCTGTATACCTGGAATAGCGAACGTTCGTTGCATCTTGCTAGTCAACTCAAACAAGCATTACCAAATTTGATTGTGGTGGTTGGCGGCCCCGAAGTGCAGCGCAATAACACCTGGGTTTTGCAACATCCAGCGGTCGATGTTGCAGTAGAAGGCGAGGGCGAACAAACCTTCAGCGAATTACTGCTGGCGCTCGAACACCAGCACCAGCAAATTAGCTTGCCGATGCATAACCAAACCCAATTGCCCTACCCGCTGGTGGCTGGCACATTGCAATATCACGCGAGCCAATTGCATGCTGGCTTACCCCGCCCCGCCATGGGGAGCCTTGATCCAATTCCATCGCCCTATTTGCTGGGCTTTTTGGAGCTACGGGCTGGCGAAATTGCCTTTATCGAATGTTCGCGCTGGTGTCCTTACGGCTGTACCTTCTGCTTGTATGGCCGCAACATGGGCACAAAATTGGGTGGTCGCATGTTTGGCAGCCAACGGGTGTTGGATGAAGTGGCCTGGGCACGCCAGCAGGGCGCACGGGCAATTCATTTTGTTGAGGCGAATCTCAATTTGCTGCCCAATTTTCGCGAATTGATGCGCGGCCTGCAAAGCATCAATCAGCCTGAACCAACCCCAATTTATGCCGAATTACGTGGCGAACACCTTAAGCCAGAAAGTGTTGAGGCCTTGGTGCAAGCAGGCTTGACTGTGGCCGAAGTTGGCTTGCAAAGCGCCAATCGCACAGCCTTGCAAGCCGTTGGGCGGCGTACCGACCTCGAAAAATGGGCCGAAGGCACGCGCCGTCTGTATCAGCATGATGTAGCGGTGTTGCTCGATGTGATTTTGGGCTTGCCCGAAGATGATGCTGACAGCACCCATGCTACGATCGAATGGATTCAGCAGCAGCAACTTGGCGATTACGATATTTTTACCTTGCAAGTATTACCTGGCACAGGCGTGCGCAACGATGCCGAACGCTTTGGCATGCACTTTCAAGATCGCCCACCCTACTACATTTTGGCCAATCATTGGCTCAACTACCAACAACTTCGCGCCCTACGCTGGGATTTACGTGAACAAGCCGGGCTTGATCCCTTGGCAATCGAAGGCATGCCGCAACCAGCTTGCGATGTTTGGCTCCAAGCCTGCGAGCAAGCAATTCGCGTGATCGATCAGCCAATTCGTACTATCGTTTTGGATTGTCGGGCTGAATTCAGTTTAGACGAATGGCGGGAGCAAGGCCAACATTATGCTGATCAGGTTGCCAGCCATGTGGTGGTTATCGCGCATCATAGTGATTTGGCCGTAATTGAGGCCTTTTGCTGGCCCATCGCCCAAGCCAACCTCACGATTCACTGGGATGTTGTGCTCGATCAGCCGATCGCCCCCAACGCATTACGTCAACTCCAACAACGCTGGCCGCATACCATTGGCTACCTCGATCGCATAGCGGTCTATCGGCGCTGGCAAGCCGATCCAGCGTGGGTGCAAGTCACACCGCGCTGGTGGATTCGCTGCGATTGGCAACAAGCGCTTGATCCATTGAGCTACGAAGGCATTGCCGAGGTCGTTTGGCAGGTCGCAGCCGATCAAGCTAGTGTGGCGATTCCGGTTCTGAATCGCCGGGGTGGCACGGGGATTGTGATTGAAGCTGAGCAATTTGAGCCAACATGGCAGGAACAAAGTGAGCATTTAGCAATTTTGGCTCCCCTGCCACACGATTAAATAAATTCCCTCACCCCCAGCCTTCTCCCACTGCGGCGGGCGAGGGGAGCAAAATGAGCATAGGCCCCCTCTCCCGCGTGCGGGATGAGGGGGCCAGGGGGTGAGGGAATTTAACATTAACGAATTGCCATCGGCAAATAGACCTGCTTGGTTGGCGCAAAGACCGCCACGCCCAACGATGCTACTGTGCCCACTTTGGTGAAATCGCCAGCAACATACACATAATTATGATCAACGCTCAGTGAGATGACGCGTCCATTGGGTTGACTGACCAAGCCCCGGAAATTCGTGCCATCAAAGCTAGCGATTAGACCTGTTGCCGCTGCATCAATGGTGCTAAAATCGCCACCAAGATAGAGCGAACCATCATCACGCCCAGCCAAAGTATAAATGCCACCATCAGCCGTAGCAATTTCATCCAAACTACCATCAGGATTAATTTCGTAGAAATTGCCAGCAGTATTGGCCATAAACAGCTGACCACGCCACAGTTTCAGGCTATAACGGGCCTTAGGCACTTCCATAAACTGAATTTCTTGCCAGGTTTGGCCATCCCAGCGCTGAATTTCTAAAAAGTTCGAGTCTACATCATTCAGCAGATTGATCGCATAGAAATTATTCTCGAAGAAGAAGAGATAATCTGAGCGATTAAACCAAGCTGGTTGAAGCCGTGGATTAAGGCTCGTGCCATCAAACTCCAAAATGCCAGTTATTGGTTGGCTTGCCTGCGGTTGTGAAAGATACGCCAAGATCTGTTGGCCTGACTCATACCAATAGACTGAATCTTGAAGATTAATATCAGCGCTCGTCCACGTCGTGCCATTCAAGCGCCAAACATTACTAGCCGCTTGGCCAGTAGCCAAGGCTTGTGGCTCAAGGAAAAAGCTGTAAAGTTGATCGTTGGCGCGATAAAACTGTGAAATTCCAAACGAATCGTTGGTATCAGTTGCCAAGGTTTCCCAGCTCGTGCCATTCCAGCGTTGAATTGAGCCTTGAGCACTACCAATTCCATAATCGATAATCACTGGCCGACCAGCATCACCACTGACCAAGTGTTGATCATCAATCACCGTCAAGCTCGCCAAACTTTGGGCTTGCGTACCGTTCCAAGCAACAATTTGGCTTGGATTGCCATTCACCAGCAATTCACCGCCAAGGTAAAGGGTTGAGCCATTGCTGGCTAAAGCGGTCAGTTTGGTAATCGTCACTGGCAAATTAGCAGCATGCCATTGATCATTTTCTAATTTCAAGAGTTGCTGATTGCTTTGAATATAGAGATCTGTGCCATGAACAACTAAATTATCAATGGCAACATCCAGTGGACCACCCACACTGGTTGCGCTTGAACCATCCCAGCGATAGAGTCGATAGGTTTGACTACTGAGATTATAGCCTACAAGATAAATCGTATTATTCGCTGAGTAGACCGTAAAAGCATTATTGGCGATCCCAACATCGAGTGAAACCCATTGATTATCGACCAAGCGTGCCAAACGGCTATCCACGCCATCAATTTGGGTAAAATAGCCACCAGCAATTAATTCATCAGCATCAGAGGCAAAGCTAGTAACTTTACCATCAAAGATCGTGGCTTGCGGTTGAACCGCGCCATTCCATTGGCCAATTGCATAGGCAAATTCACCAGCAAATTGGCTAAACTCACCGCCGATATAGAGGGTTTCGCTATAGCTATGCAAGGTTGCAACCGTAATATCAGGTGAGAATCGATGCAATAATCCGGTAATACCATTGCCAATTGGCTGAAAACTTGTGCCATTCCAACGGGCAATTTTATTTTGAGCTTGCTGCAAACGCTCAAAATCACCAATCGCAAATAGCTCATTCTCAAATGGCAATACCTTGTGAATTTTGCCAGCATCGTTTGGCTGAAGCCCATAGCCTTGCCATGTTGAGCCATTCCAACGTGCTAAACCATTAACTTCGGTTTGATTGATAAAATTGAAATCGCCAGCAACGTAGAGATTATTACTTGGATCAACCGTCAACGAATGAATCGAACCAGCTTTTTGAAAGCTGTTGCCAAGCGAACTATCCCAGATACCATTAATTGGGGGCAATGTGGCTGATTGGTCAGCTACTGCACTCAACAACGTTCCGCCCATCAACACGCCTAAGGCCAGGGTCAAACTAACCAACGTTCGAAACGGTTTTCTTGCCACTGCAATCATCCTTCCTACTACACACACACGATTGCTTTACTATACGCTAGGTAAATCGGATTGTGCGCACGATTTCGATCTTGGGGATCGGTAGTTGGGGGCTGGGGATCGGGAGTCAGGAGGTTCGTTTTTAACGCAGAGGCGCAGAGTTGTGAAGGATGAGGGATGAAGGATGAAACATATAGTCATTGGCGTTTAGAAGATCAATTTGTGGAATTCGTGCAATTCGTGGCTAAAAATAGCTTCGCGCTCTTCGTCGATCAAGCAGCCTAACCCAACAATGTTGGAGCTAACAACATGCAGCAAACTAAACCTAATCTCGACCACATTATGGTTACCATTGATCACCCTTTTGGGACTATTGAAACACCCCTAAACGAATGGATCGCCATCGGGCCAGGCCCAAGGCGGCTACTCCGACCAATGGCTGCTTGTGATGCTGAAACAGGCATAGCCCTGCCACTTAGCGTTATCCCATTTCGATATCGCAATACATTTTTATCGCGCTTGCTCATTCGATTGAGATTATTACCAAGACCATGGCCGACCACCTAGCTTAATTACGATATTGGGGATCGGTAGTTGGGGGCTGGGGATCTTTTTGACGCAGAGGAACGCTGACTATAGGCTATATGTAATGGGTTATGAGATTGGCAACTGTTATTGTTCCCTCACCCCCTGCCCCCTCTCCCGCCCAGCAGGCGAGGGAGGAACCGCTTGGGCAGTGCTCCCCTCGCCCGCCGTGGGAGAGGGGGCAGGGGGTGAGGGATGGTGATAATTGGTTGTTAACCCAATAAACCATTACAGCTATGGGCTAACACAACAATTTAGCTATTCCCATGATCTTCAATAGTCAAAAGCCCATAGCCTGTAGCCTGCGTTACCCTTCGTGCGCTTCGTGTCCTTCGTGGATCAAACCCCGATCCCCAACAACCGACAACCGATCCCCGATATGGTATGATGACATGGGTTTACCCACCAACGAGTCGAGTAGCGCAGGAATATACATGTCACTCCCAAATCAAGCCACCCCAATCGAGACCTATCGCCAACGCAGTGCTAGCTATCAACTTGAATTAGAGCAGCTTCGCCAACGCTCAGATCGCTTTGCCAATCTCCGTTTGGTGTTGTTTGGCGCAGCGCTGTTTGCGGTGATTTTTGGCTTTGCCAATGCACCATGGTGGTTTGCAGTCGCAGTTGGCTTGCTAATTGGCTTTGTTTGGGTCTTGATTCAGCATAATACGGTTGAAGAACAGCGCCAACGCACTCAAGCGCTGTATCAATTAAATCACTATGGCGTGCAACGCTTGGAGCGCGATTGGGTCAATTTGCCCTTGCGTGTGCCAAGCCTCGACATTCCTGCCGATTCGTATGCTAACGATTTGGATTTGGTGGGCCGCGCCTCGTTGTTGCACTTACTTGGCCATTTACCAACCGCCTTGGGCTTGGATACGCTGCTGAGTTGGCTTTTGGCTCCAGCAAATCCCAGCACAATTACATCGCGTCAACAGGCGATCGCCGAACTAGCCCAAAACGTGCAATTGCGCGAAGAGTTGCATGTGGCAGCCCATCATGTTACCGCTGAACGTGCTGATTTCGAGCAATTTCTGGTTTGGACAGAACAGCCAGCGCAGGTACTCAACCGGATGTGGGTGGTTTGGTTAGCGCGGTTGTTGCCAATCGGGCCAATCGCGGGCTTAGTGGCCTATTTGGCTGGCTGGACGAATGTGCCTTATTGGTTGGTGTTGTTTATTCTCAATATCATCGTCAGCAATGGCTTAGGCTTATGGGCCAATCAGGTGATTATGGCGGTCAGTGCACGGCGCAAAGGCTTTGCTGGCTTTGGCGCATTGTTTCGGGCGATCAACGAGCCGCAATTTCAAGCCGCTTTGTTGCGCCAAGCCCAAAGCCAATTAACTGCCAATGGGGTTCGCGCCGATCATCAGATGGCGCGTTTGAGTCGCTTGTTGAGCCTTGCTGATCAGCGATTTAGCTATTTTTATATTGTGCTCCAAGGCTTTAGTTTGTGGAATATTCACATTGGATGGTTGCTTGAGCGTTGGCAGCGCGATGTGCGTGGTCAAGCCCGCGCTTGGCTCACAACCTTGGGCGAAATTGAAGCGCTTGCCGCCCTCGCCACCTTACAAGCCGACCACCCAAATTGGACTCAAGCCCAACTGCATACCACTGATCAGGTGATTGCTAGCGGTTTGGCCCATCCCTTGTTGCGGCCAGATAAAGCGGTGGCCAACGATTTGAGCATCGGGCCAGCAGGCACACTCTTTTTGATTACTGGCTCGAATATGGCAGGCAAAAGCACCTTGATGCGAGCCATCGGCCTCAATATTGTGCTCGCCCAAACTGGCAGTGTGGTGTGTGCCAGCAATTTGCAATTGCCAGTGCTGCGGCTTGCCACCAGCATGCGCATCAACGATTCGCTAGAACAAGGCGTTTCGTACTACATGGCCGAATTGTTGCGGCTCAAAATGGTGTTGGGCGAGGTTGAGCAAGCGCGGGCAGCAGGCCAACCAGCCTTATTCTTGTTGGATGAGATTTTGCATGGCACCAACACGCGTGAACGTACCGTTGCTGCACGCCATATCATTGCCCGCTTAATCGGTTTAGGTGCGATCGGCGCAGTTTCAACTCACGATTTGTCGCTGGCAACCGCGCCCGATATTGCCGCCATCAGCCAACCATGGTATTTGACCGAACACTTCGAGCGCGGCGATAATGGCCCAAGCATGACCTTCGATTATCAATTGCGAGCTGGTTTAGCGCCGAGTACTAACGCCCTCAAGCTGATGGAAATCGTTGGTCTAGTCGATCAGGATGTGCCGTTGAGCGTTGCCGCCAATAGTTAGCAGGCCGATTATGCGCCGACTGTTTGATATTTTGGCAATTTGTGTGCTTTTGGGCTACGCTTGGCTAGCTACACGCAGCCAAGGCGGCGCTGATGATCCAGTCTGGCAACGTGCCAAGGCGCGGGGAGTTTTGGTGGTTGGCACCGATTTTGGCTTCTTGCCATTTGCTCAATTAGAAGGCCAACAACCAATCGGCTATGATGTGGAGTTGGTCGAGGAAATCGCTCGCCGCCTCGATTTAACCGTTGAGTGGCGGCAAATTGGCTACGATGGCTTGTTTCCGGCGATTGATCCGGCCAATCCAAATCAAGTTGATCTGATTGCCGCCGGAATTATTCAGAATCCAGCCGAAGGTTGGCGAGCACGCTATAGCCAAGCCTACCTTGATGGCGGCCAACAATTATTGGTTAGTTCTAGCAACCCAATTACCAAACAAAACCAATTAATTGGCTCGATTTCAGTGCAACTTGGCTCACCAGGCGAGAGCATAGCCCGCCAAATCTTCAGCCCTCAACAGATCGATAATAGCCCGTACATCGAAATTGCTGCTGCCGATCTGGTAGTACGCGGCTTTTCAGAGGCGGCAATCGTTGGCAATTTAACCGCCTTACACACCAACAATCGCCAGCAAACCCGTACCCTCGCCAGCCTCAGCTACGAACCGTTTGTCTTGGCGATGCCAATCACCGCCTACGAATTGCAGAACCAAATTAATCGTGAGCTTGGTCAACTGCATGCCGAGGGCTGGATCGCCAAACTCAATCAGAAATGGTTTCCCTAGCGCAAACGTGCCACAATGATAAAGACACCAAAGCCTAGAAAGAGAATTAGCCCGATCTTAAAGCCAACAGCAAACACTGCCGCCAGAATCGCCCCGACAGCAAACGAGCCAGCCGCCGCAATCTGCATGATCAGGCCGCGTTTACGGGTAGCCCAATCGATCGCTCGCATAATCATTTCGCCAATCACACCGCCCATAAGAAAAAAGAGAAATATGCCAAATGGGCTAAGCAAATAAGCACCAACCCCACCAAGCACGAGGCTAATCGCCCCAGCCTTGACCGCATCAAGCGGCTCAACTTGGTACATTGGTGATCGGCGTTCTTTACGACATTCAGGGCAAATAAAGCCGACTGGCGTGCGTTCGCTGCATTTCGAGCAGATTGGCCGCGCACATTGAATACAGCGTAAGCCGGTTTCGACCGTTGGGTGGCGATAGCAATAGAGCGTTTCGCTGGTGGGAGCCATCAATGGGGTTGGGTCAATTGGCGGCAGATTAACCGCTGGGTGTGGATTAGCCGCGCCACTTTTGAGCGCCGCCAACGCTCCTTGGGCGGCAATATTATCTGGCTCTAATTGCAGCGCCTGCTCAAGCAACAACCGTCGCTCGTTAAATGTCCCAACTACCTCAGCCAACGCGATTAACACCGGTACATCGTTGGGGGCAAGCCGATTGGCTTTGCGCAAAGCGTTACGCGCCGTCGTTTTATCGCCACGTTGCGCTGCCTCGCGTCCAGCACTCAGCAACGTTCCTACATCTTCAGTTTGTTCAAGATCAAGCACAAAATTCCCCTTTCATGGCCTCTACAACCATCCAGCGCACGATGATCCGCGTAGCATGGCTTAGAATGCGCTTATTAGCGTTAATCATACCGTTTTTTGGTTGTTTGAGGAATATTTCGATGCGAATTGTTGTGATTGGCAGTGGGTTTGGCGGTTTGGGTGCGGCGATTCGGTTGCAAGCCAAAGGCCACGATGTGACGATTTTGGAGAAGCGCGATAAGCCTGGTGGTCGGGCTTATGTTTATGAGCAAGATGGTTTTAAATTTGATGGCGGGCCAACTGTGATCACCGCGCCATTTATGATTGATGATTTATTTACTTTGGCGGGCCGCAAAACCGAAGATTATGTCACGATGATGCCAGTCAGTCCGTTTTATCGCATCTTTTTTCATGATCAAAGCCATTTCGATTACTCCGATGACCTGCCAAGCATGGTGCGCCAAATTCGCGAGTGGAACCCTGCTGATGTTGATGGCTATTTGGAATTTGTGCGCCGCGCCGAGCAGATTTTCAACAAAGGCTTCACCGAATTAGCCGATCAGCCTTTTTTGAAATTAGCTGATATGCTCAAAATCGTGCCCGATATGATCAAACTTGAGTCGTATCGCACAGTTTATGGCTTTGTTTCGAAATTTGTGCAAGATGAGCGTTTGCGCCAAGTGCTCAGTTTTCACCCGTTGCTGGTCGGCGGCAACCCCTTCCAAACCACCAGCATTTATACCTTGATCAACTTCCTCGAACGCAAATGGGGCGTGTGGTTTGCCAAAGGCGGCACAGGGGCGTTAGTTCAAGCCTTGGTTAAATTATTTGAAGATTTGGGCGGCAAAATCGAACTCAATCGCGATGTAGCGGAAATTAGCACCTACAACGGCAAGGCTACGGGCGTGCGCCTGCGTGATGGCAGCGAAATCAAAGCCGATGCGGTGGTTTGCAATAGCGAAGTTGCTTGGGCCTATCAAAATCTCTTGCCCAGCAGCATGCGCAAAAAATACACCGACCGCAAGCTCGCTCGGATGCGCTATTCAATGTCGCTGGTCGTGATCTATTTCGGCACCGATCGTCAATATCGCGGCCAAGATGGGCCAAAACTCGCACATCACGATATTATTTTGGGGCCACGCTACCAGCCCTTGCTTGATGATATTTTCACGAAAAAACAGCTGGCCGATGATTTCTCGCTGTATTTGCATATGCCCACCTTGACCGATCCATCGTTAGCACCAGAAGGCTGCGAGGCTTTTTATGTGCTTTCGCCAGTGCCGCACCTTGGTTCGGGCACCGATTGGCGGCAGACAGCCAAGCCATATCGCGACCGAATTATGAACTTTTTAGAAGATCGCTACCTGCCCAATTTATCCAAACATATTGTCAGCGAGCATATGATTACGCCCTTGCATTTTGCCGAAACCCTGAATAGCTACCAAGGCAGCGCCTTCTCGGTCGAGCCAATTCTGACGCAATCGGCCTGGTTCCGTCCGCACAATCGCTCGGAAGAAATTCCTAATCTCTATTTTGTCGGGGCTGGAACCCACCCCGGGGCTGGCTTGCCGGGCGTATTATCCAGCGCCAAAATCGTCGATGATTTGATTGGAGCCTAATCTATTCTCCGTTGAAACACACCACGATTATGCTTTAATCATGGTGTGTTTGCTTTAACCGCCAGCAAGCGACTAGATTGAACCAGAATAGGTGTGCTATAATCACGGTGTTTTGCCAAATCAACACGAGGCTCCAAATTTATGCAATTACTCTATTTAAGCTTAGATCAACTAGAAGCCGACCCAAGCGGGATTCGCCAAGATCAAGGCGATATTGCCGCGCTCGCCGCAACGATTGCCGAACAAGGCCTGTTGCAACCACTTGGGGTTATCGGCATTGGCGCAGATCGCTATCGCGTGGTGTATGGCGGGCGACGCTTGGCTGCCATTAGCTCGCTTGGCTACGAACGGGTGCCCTGCATCAAGCTTGATCTACAAGAAGCTGACCGCCTGACCCAGCAATTGGCCGAAAATGTGGCCCGCTTGGATCTGAATGATCTTGAAAAAGCGGTGGCCTTCAAACGGCTGCGCGATCAACTGAATGAAGTTGGGGTAAATGGCGACCTCGATGAGGAAGTTGGCAAGCGGGTTGGCTTGGTTGGCCGCTCGGTACGCCGCTATTTGAGCTTGCTTGATCTACCCGAGGAAGTACAAGCCTTGCTGCGCAATGGCGATTTGAATGTAACCCAAGCTCAACATATTCGGCGCTTGCCCAATGAACGTCGCCAAGTTGAGCTAGCACGCTATGCTGCTGACGAAGGCATGTCGGCGGCCCAAATTAGTGGTTTGGCGGCCTATCTGACTGCCAACCCCGAGCTTTCGGTTGAGGCTGCACTTGATGCGCTCGAAGGTGGCTTGGAACTACGCACCGAACGCATCGGCGAAGTTGAACAAACTGGTGGCCGTTTAAGCCATGGCTCGACCGAGGGCGCTGGCCTTGATCCCGATGATGCTGATATTTGGGATGATGAAGACGAGCGCATTCAGCATGAACACGATCAATTCTTCGCGGTGGTTGAAGAAACCGAAGCCAAAAAAAATAAATCGCGGGTCTTCCGTATTCGCTCGCTTGATCAAATGGTCGATGAAACTGATCGGATTTCGCGGGCGGTACACGAGGGCGATTTCAGCAAATGGCTGGAAAGCGATGAGAATGCGCCCTTCAAAGTGCGGCTCGTGCTCAAGCAAATCGAAACGCTCAGCAAAGCCCTGCGCAGCACCCTGCAAGATCAAGGCTGGGAAAACGAGGAGTAGACCAAGAATGAATTATGAAGGATGAGGGATGAAGAGCCGAGGGGTCAGGGGCAAGCCAGCCTCGCACCCAAGCTTAAACATCAACCCCGCGCTGTCTGGCGCGGGGTTGATACATTTAAGAAAAGACCAAGGTTAAGGAGTTGGGGTTGGTTGTTGCAAGGTGGGCGAAATGCCCGAAGTTGCAGTTGCCAACGGCGCATTGGTAATTGGCGCTAAAGTTGTGGTTGGTTGGGTTGTTGGCATCAACGACGGAACTGCCACCACAATTTGATTGGGTGTCGATGTCGTATCAGGGAACAGCAAACTGACTGGGGGCAATTTAAAAATATACAGCACCCCAACCAAAGCGGCCAACACCACCAACGACCCTAAAATACCCCAACCGGATAAACCACCGCCTGCTGGTTTAGGAGCAGTAGTTGGCGTAGGTCGAGCAGCGCTTGTCGGGATAGCCGCCATTGCTGGATTCAAACGCCCCGAAGCAGTAATCGGTACATGCTGTTGGGTTTCGTCATCGCGCATGCCAGCCACGGGCATTGGCGCAGTGCCGGTTGGGCCAACTGGCAATTCAAATTCTTCAGTGATTGGCTCTGCACTGCGTAATGGCCCAGTCAACGGCTGATTCAATAATGTTTCCAGCAATGGATCATTATCGGCAATCGCCTCAAGCTCATCGACTTGCACCAACAACGCGGTGATATTATCGTAACCACCGACTCCATTCGCCAGATCGATCAAGCGTGGCACAATTTGCTCAAATGGCAGCGTATTGATGGTTTTTAAGATGGTTGCTTCATCGACGAAGCCATGCAGACCATCGGACGAGATCAAAAAGCGATCGCCAGCCTGAACCGGCTCACGAAACACATCAACTTGCACCTCGCGTTGATGCCCAACCGCGCGGGTGATGATGTTTTTGATCTTCGATTGTGATGCTTGTTCGCGGGTCATTAACCCAGCCCGAACTTGCTCCTCGACAAACGAGTGATCGACGGTTATTTGGCGCATTGCATTATTGCGAATCAAGTATGCGCGGCTATCGCCAACATTCGCCAGAAACGCCACATTTTTGAAGATCAGCAAGGCCACCGAGGTGGTTCCCATATTGCCACGGCCACGATCGAAGACAGCCTGATTGGCACTCACGATAGCAGTAGTGAGGGCTTTGGGAATATCGCTTTGAACAACGTTCGGAAATGTTGCCAACATGGTTTGCACAGCCGTTTGACTGGCAACTTCGCCAGCTAAATGACCGCCCATGCCATCGCAAACAACAAAAAGTTGGATTCCGTTTGGTAGCGGGTCGCCCACGCCATAGGCATCTTGGTTAACTTCGCGTGAACGCCCAATGTCGGTTTGTGCGCTGTGGCGTAGCTTCATCGATACTCCTGTCAATCCCGGGACGATTTACATCGTGAGTGTATCGGCGCGAGTATAGCATAGGCCGTACTATGCAGCAACAATACAATCGGCTGTTAGCTAAAATTTGGCTTATTTTTGTTATTGTATTGATCATCTGGGTGAATGTCTATAGGCAGAAAGCCCAAAATGCCCTGTGCTATAATTGCGCAATTAAAAGATCCGCATGAAAGGTATTGGTTTTTCCTATGGCATTTGCAATCGGGATTGATCTCGGGGGCACGCATTTACGTGCGGCCTTAGTTGACCGAGATGGTGAAATTCTTGCTCATGAACGGATTCGCACCGAAGCGCATGAAGGTGCTGAAGCAGTTGTTGGTCGGATTACTCAATTAATTAACGCCATGATCGCTGCGGCGAATGGTGCAACAATTGTCGGCGCTGGCATCGCCGCACCTGGCCCACTCAACCCCTTTACCGGTACGGTCATTACCATGCCCAACTTGCCAGGTTGGGAGAACTTCCCCATCCGCGATCGAATCGCCGCCCAAGTTCCGTTTCCAGTCGTGCTCGGCAATGATGCCAATTTGGCTGCTGTCGGCGAATGGTTATTCGGCGGTGGTCGTGGCATGCAAAATATGATTTACGTCACGATCAGCACGGGCGTTGGTGGTGGGGTCATTTGTGATGGTCGGTTGTTGCTCGGTCACAATGGCTTTGCCGCCGAAGTTGGTCACATGGTGCTCGACCCGCATGGCTTTGCACCCGCCACGGCCACCCCAGCTGGTTCGTGGGAAGCGCTCGCATCAGGCACATTTTTGGCCTACCACGCTGCCGAAGCGATGCGAGCAGGCACTGCCACCGTACTTAATCAATTAACCACTCCCGATGCCGTCACCACCCATCATTTAGATCTGGCGGCGCAACAAGGCGATGAGTTGGCAATTCGCTTAATCGAAAATGCTGGCTTTTGGTGTGGGATTGCCTTCGTCAATTTGCTGCATATGTTCAGCCCTGAAGCGATTTTCGTGGGCGGCGGGGTTTCCAACTTAGGCGATCGTTTGCTCAACCCAGCTCGCGCCGAAATTACCAAACGCGCCTTGCCCGGCTATCGCAATGTGCCAATTCATCAAACCAAGATGGGCGATAATCTAGGGGTGCTTGGCGCTGCTGCCTATGCATTTAGCTCAATCCAACAAGCCTAATTTTAGCATCAAGCCGCTCAGTTCCAAAGTCTCCTGACAATGCGCCTTTGGGTCTTGGCGGCTTGCCGTTTTTAGCACAAAGGATGCCTGCATGTCGTCAAGGATTCGCCGCAGTGAAATGACCTGCCCCGCCCATAGCCTAGCCATGATCACCAAAGCCGCCGCCTCTGAGGCCGACGAAGTGATTATCGATTTAGAAGATGCTTGCGCCGTTTCACAGAAAATTGCCGCCCGTGCCACAGTCATTCAAGCCTTGCAAAGCTTAGATTTTGGCCAGAAAATTGTAGCAGTGCGCCCAAATGCGGTGCAAACTCATTATCACTATCGCGATGTCGTTGAAATTGTCGAGGCGGCTGGCGCTAAAATTGATGTTTTGGTGATTCCCAAAATTGAAAGCGCTGACGATGTGCGCTTCGTTGATCGGTTGCTCAGTCAAATCGAGGCCAATATTGGCTTGCAGGTTGGCACAATTAAGCTCGAAGTATTAATTGAAGGCACTCGCGCCTTGCAAGCGGTTGAGCAGATTGCCAACGCCTCGCCTCGTTTGGAAAGCTTAATTTTTGGTTTGGCGGATTATGCAGGCGATTTGGGAGCACGCTCGGCAGATGATCAATGGGGCATGTTTGCTTACCCCAAGCACAAAATGTTGGTAGCGGCCAAAGCGGCGGGCCTAGAGGCGATCGATAATGTGACCTTTGCCTTTCGCGATGCCGAGGCCTGCCAACGCGATGCAGAACGCGCTGCCGCGATGGGTTTCGATGGCAAATGGGCAATTCATCCGGTACAAGTGCCAATCATCAACCAAGCCTTTTTGCCCAGCGCTGCCGAAATTGCCGAAGCTCAACGCCTGATCAAGGCCTACCAAGCTGCCGATCAACAGGCAGGCTTAGGGGCAATTGCGATTGATGATCAGATGATCGATGCAGCAAGCTTGCGGGTTCATGCCAAAAAATTAGCTATGGCGCAACGGGCAGGGTTAATCGCCATTCAGCCTTAGCTCAATCAATTTCGTGCCTCATGATATACTGTCAACAGATTGACATTGCAAGCCCTCACACAATAGGACATAAAGGACACAATGGCTGAACAGACGCACATTCGCAACTTTAGCATTATCGCCCACGTCGATCATGGCAAAACCACGCTTTCGGATCGTTTGTTGGAAGTGACCCAAACACTTTCTTCACGCGAAATGCGGGCACAAACCCTCGATGCCATGGATTTGGAACGCGAAAAGGGCATCACGATTAAGATGCACCCCGTCCGGCTAGAATATACCGCCAAGGATGGTCAACAATATGCCTTGCATATGATCGACTGCCCAGGCCACGTTGACTTTAGCTACGAAGTTTCACGCTCGTTGCAAGCCTGTGAAGGCGCATTGTTGATCGTTGATGCTTCCCAAGGGATCGAGGCCCAAACATTGGCCAACGTCTACTTGGCACTCGAAAACAATCTCGAAATTATTCCAATCTTGAATAAAATCGACTTGCCTGGCGCTGAAGTCGAGCGCGTTTCCGAGGAAGTCGAGCATGTGCTGGGCTTGCCACGCGAAGAGATTATTTTGGCTTCGGGCAAGGAAGGCACAGGCGTGCCCGAAATTCTCGAAGCGATTGTCGCCCGCATTCCACCACCCAAAGGCATCAACGAAGCGCCTGCTCGTGCCTTGATTTTCGATTCGCAATACAACGCCTACAAAGGCGTAATTGCCTATATTCGGGTGGTCGATGGCACGATTCGAGCTGGCGATAAATTGCGCCTAATGGGCACCGAAGTGCTGACCGAAGCCATGGAAATTGGCTTCTTCCGACCAGGCATGGTCGCTGGCCAAGCGCTCAGCGCTGGCGAAGTCGGCTATATCGCGACTGGTTTGAAATCGGTGCGCGATTGCCAAGTTGGCGATACAATCACGCTCGTTGATAATCCTGCAAAAACCTCACTGGCCCCGTATGAGCCAGCCAAGCCAATGGTGTTTGCCGGTTTGTATCCCGTCGATTCAGGCGATTACACCTTGCTGCGCGATGCGCTGGACAAATTGCGTTTGAACGATGCGGCGCTTTCGTTCGAGCCAGAAACCTCAGCCGCGCTAGGATTTGGCTTCCGTGCGGGCTTCTTGGGCTTGCTGCACATGGAAATTGTGCAAGAGCGGCTCGAACGTGAATACAACATCGATCTATTGGTAACTGCGCCCAGCGTGGAATATCAAGTGCTAACCAATGCTGGCGAAATTTTGATCATCGATAATCCCTCAGAATTGCCCGATGTTGGCCAAATCAGCCAGATCGAAGAGCCGATGATGTCGATTAGCATTATCGTACCAACTCGCTATATTGGCGTGGTCATGGAGTTGGTCACGGGCAAACGTGGTATTTTCCAAAGCATGGATTATCTCGATAAAGAGCGGGTCGTGCTGAAGTACGAAATTCCACTCTCAGAAATTGTGATCGATTTCTATGATTCGCTTAAATCGCGCACCCAAGGCTATGCTTCGCTGGATTATCATCTGAGCAGCTATCGCGCCTCGGATTTGGTTAAGCTTGACGTGTTGGTCAATGGTACGGCGGTTGATGCGCTTTCGATGATCACCCACCGCGACAATGCCTATCGCCAAGGCCGCCAATTGGTCGAAAAGCTGCAAAAGCTGATTCCACGCCAAATGTTTGAAGTGCCAATTCAGGCAGCAGTTGGATCACGGGTGATCGCCCGTGAAACCATTCGAGCAATGCGCAAAGACGTGTTGTCGAAATGTTATGGTGGCGACATCACCCGTAAGCGCAAGCTCTTGGAAAAACAAAAAGAGGGCAAGAAGCGCATGAAGATGGTTGGCAACGTCGAGATTCCACAAGATGCCTTTATGGCGGTTTTGAAGCTCGATAGCTAATGTAGGTTCCTTAATCCTTTTCTTTCAAGGGGAAGGTTTTAAGGCTTGTATTCATCAATCACCACCCTTCCGTCCCG
>NZ_DOPT01000013.1:28589-65081 GCF_003512625.1 Herpetosiphon sp.
TGCACCCCCTCAAGGGCAATTAGTGATGGGCAGAAACCCACTGATGAACCATAGGATCATTGGTTCGTAATAGAACGGGATGAATAAAATGCCCCTCGCCCACCGCAATGGGTGAGGGGTATTGCTTTTAACGAACTCCGGCCAGCGCAAAGGGCAAGAAACTAAAATACTGGGTTTGGGCAATCATACCAGCTTCAAATGCCCCAATATCGCAGCGCACGGTTTGATCGTTATTGCCATCGACAGGCCGGGGATAGAGCCGTTGATCAACCAAGCCACAATCGGCAGGCCCAGCATCAAGCGCGGGACTAGCAGCGGTCAAACTAAAACTACGTGAGCTACCACCATGCAGCGCAAACTCACCAAGCAAGGGATCAAGATTCAGCAGATCGCTGGCTTGCTGATTGAGCAATTGACATTGGGCGGTCGGTCGCTCCAGCAAATTATGGCCTTGGCTGGTCAGGTTGCCGAGACAATCGTTGGCGGTTTGGCTGGGCGTATGCCAATTATTGGCGATCATGCTATTGTTCAGTGCCAAGGTGCCGCTGATTGAAACTCCAGCACCACCAATGCCCGTTACAAAACGATTGGTATTCGAAACCACGGTCGAATTGGTCAGGGTCAAGACTGAAGTAACTCCCCGTTGATCCAAGGCTCCACCCAAACCCCGGCTATCATTGAAGGCGAGCGTGCTGGTGTCGAGCAGCATGGTTCCAGCTTGTTGGCTAATTGCCGCACCTGAGGCATGGCAGTTTTCACGCAGCCGATTGACTCCATTACTCCGATTGGCGCTAAATTCGCTACGATAAATTTCGCTGCTACCTTGGCTTTGGACTAATGCGCCGCCTTGATCGGCATAATTGTCGATAAAGCGTGAATCGCTGATCAATATGCGCCCAGCATTGGCAATTGCGCCACCACTGGCACAATAGAAATTGCCAACCCCACCATTTTGCCCAAATAGGCTGTTGATAATTTCGGCCTCAGCCCCTTGGTTAATTTTAACTGCGCGTGGCTGATTTTGCTGAAATTCGCTGGTTTCGATCAGGGTCATGCCTTTGATCGTATCGACTGCTGCACCTTGCTCACCTTGACCAATGGCTAGCCGAATCTGGCTTTGGCTGAGCGTCAAATTGCCGCCATCGTTGGCAATCGCCATACCAGTGCCCGCTGTATCGGCCTCAAAAATTGTGTTAGCAATACTTACTGTGCTTTGTTTGATGTAGAGACCACCTCCAACACCAACCCCACCCATAAAAATAGTGCGCACCTCGTTATCATTGAAAAAGCTATGTTGAATGCTGAGCATGCCCGCCAAACTAGCCACCCCACCACCATAATTGGCTAAACCGTACAAAATTGGCGAGGTAATAATGCCATTGTGAATCACCCGAACATGATCGAGGCTTAAATTACCACTGCGTTGAAAAATACCATGCCCATAATAGGTTGCCGTATCATCATTATTCAAAATATAGCCATTGCGGATTTCTACATGCTCCAAGGTCAATCTGCCTTCGTGCAAATCCAACACGCGATCAGTTACATTGCCATCGATGATCGTGGTCGCTGAACTCACTCCCGTAATTTGCAGCGATCCGCGCAGATCCAAATCGCCAGTTAGGCCTTGATCGTCATCGCGGCCAATGTTGGTTAGCCGATACACTCCAGCAGGCAGCAAAATCTGATCAACCGCAGCGCCAGCCGAGCAAGCATCAACCGCTTGATCGCTGGTAGCAGCCAAAACCGCCTCGCGCAACGAACAGGTTTGGTTGCTGGGGTTGGTATCATCAACCGTCGTGGTAACTTGAATCTGATTGGTTGGGGCAAGATTGCTCGCTTGGGGTTGAGCAGTATACCAACCACTGCCTACTAGAAATGCTAGTAAACTCCATCGAAAAGACCGCATTGTGGTTCCTCCAGGTGTAACAACAATATCTGGCTATTGTAAAAGTCCACCTGAGGCTGTCAAGCATACTAGAGTGCAGGTGTTGTTAGGTCGCTAATCGTTAAATGACGAATTTCTAAGGCTTGATTTTGATGAGCAAGTATACCACCACGTACAATTCCACGGGGCGAAACTTGGGCATATTGGTTATCGAGCCATAGAATCAAACCCAAATCGCTGGTTGGCACGCTGGCGATTTGGAGCACTAATTGCTGATCAAGCCAAAATTCCACCCGATCAGCATACCAGTCGATTTGATACTGCTGCCACGTATTCCAGCGAAGTTTGATTGGCTGGCTGCGCACGCCCAAAGCCAGTTGCAACAATGGCAAGCAACAGCGTTGGCGTAACCACGTGTTTTGGCTCAGCACCAAGGCCAACGGAGCGAGTGGCAACAAGCCCAAACACCAGCCCAAGCGCGGCACAAAGCTCATCGCCAACCAACCGTTATGTGCGCCATTGGCGGTTAATTCAAGTTGGCTAGCAGCACCCGCATAGAAAAACCACAAGGCTTGGGGTAGTCGCAAACGCCGCAAGCCCGTGCCAGCCGGATCATTCCACCAGCCAAAGCCTGCCGTACCCACAAAATCCTCAGGCTCGCCCAAAAACCGCGCTTCGAGTTGCAAACGAACTGGAGCATACCAGCTCAAGCCGTTTTCAACATAATCATCCAATTGCGCATCACTATAAACCATGCGATCATGCTGATGGAGGGCAAGCCGCACGCCAGCCTCAATCGGCTGAATTTCGGCCTGATTGGGTGTCCAGGCATGCCAGCGCCGCCCCCAGAACGAGCGAAAAGCCATTAGGAGACTCCTATGTCGCAAGCATTGTTAATTTTTGATGGAACCTGCGATTTTTGCACGCGGGCCGCCCGTTGGATCAAAAACCTCGATCACCAACAACGAATTCGGATCGAGCCATTTCAAAAACCTGGCGTGCCCGAATCGGTTGGCTTGACCTATGCTCAATGTGAGCAAGCAGCATGGTTGCAAACCAGCGACGGCAGACTATGGCGTGGGGCCGGGGCGGTTAATGCAGCCCTGAGCATCGCCACGGGCAAGCGTTTGGCCTTAGGCTTTTATCAACTTTGGGGTATTCGCCACATTCAGGATAGCGTCTATAAGTTGGTGGTCAAATATCGCCATCGTATCCCAGGTGATACACCCCATTGCCAACAATTCCCTGCCGATTGCCCGAAATTAGGCTGAGCTAAGTTGTTCGAGCAGCCATTCGAGCGCACGTTTGGCCGAAGCTTGTTTGTTGCCCAAACGATCGTAGGGCCAAACATGCTGCTCGACCAAGCCTTGATTGGGCAAGTGCAAACCCAAATAAACTAAGCCGACTGGTTTTTCAGGGCTGCCACCACCTGGACCAGCAATGCCAGTCGTGCTTAGGCCAACCGTCGCGCCGAGTGCTTGAGCCGTCCCTTGCGCCATAGCTAAAGCGGTTTCAGCACTCACCGCGCCAACGGTCGCCAAGGTTGAAGTTGGCACATGCAGCAACGTTTGCTTGGCGCTATTGGCATAGGCAATAATGCCGCCCAAATAGACGACTGAGCTGCCAGCAATGTTGGTCAGCCAATCGCCCAACAACCCGCCAGTACACGATTCAGCGGTCGCCAGCGTCCATTGGCGTTGGGCAAGGGCGGTAATCACAGCTTGGGCTAAGGCTTGCGACATTGGCAATTCCTCAACGGCGTTTGCTCAGCAGACCAAATGCTGCCAAACCTAAATAAATAATCGTGCCGATAATCAAGAGCTTAATTGCGATGCGAAACACAATTCCAAAAATCCACAAGGCCACTAAGGCCAACACGATCCAGCCAATCAAACGGGCCATTGCAGGCTCCTTCTAGGATAAGCCAATATCCCACGTGGCGGCGATTTCTTCTTTGGTGAACGAGCGAAAAGCCAAGACGGTTGAGGTGCGCACAATCCCCTTCAGGCTGCCAATTTGGTCGGGCACAGTTTTGGCCAGTTGATCGTAATCGGCCAAGCGCACAATCGCGATAATATCCCATTCGCCAGTGACCGAATAGACTTCAGCCACACCTTCAATTGCGGTTAAGCCAGCCGCTACGCCGTTGGCGGCGCTTGGTTCAGTTTGAATATGCACAAATGCGGTGATCATCGCTGGTTCCTCACCATAGCATCCAAAAAAGTTAGGGCTATTTTAACATACTCGCTAAGTAACTTAGGGCAGCAGGCGTAGGCGCTGAATCGTGACGGTTTGCTGCTCAGCACCCGCCACAACCGGATCAAGCCGCAGCATGCCAATTGAGCCTTGCCAAGTTGGGATTTGGCTAAGATCAAGGGTGTAGGTATGCAGCGCTCCATCACCAATCACATCCCATGAGACCGAATGATCTTCGGTTGCACCCTCGCCAGGAGCCATCCAATACAGTTGGCCATGTTGATTTGGCAGGGTGCTGGCCATAGTAATTTCAAGTTTGCGCCATTGGCTGCTCGCCAGATTAATCCGTGGGCTAAGCAAATGTGGGTCTTGCTGTGGGATAAATGTCCAGCCAGCGCCCCAAGTGCTAGCAGTAATAAAATTCTCGCGCCAGCCCAAACTCCAATTCTGCCAGTGCCAATCGGGCAAGCCTTGAGGAATCGGGTCGAGCTTGAGATAACGTGCATGGGTCAGGGTAATTGGCTGGGCTTGGGCTAAAAATGGGGCAAAGCATGCGGTAACCGCTGATTGCTCTAGTCCGTAACGTTCGAGCAAAATTGGGCTAGGCTCGACTGCCTGCTGATCAAGCCAAACCGTATAGCCAGCGCTGGTAGTATCGACGATTCTAGCGCTAATTTCCAAGCAACCATGCTGCCAATCGCCAGGGCTAACGCTAAGTGGCAGGCTGTTTGGGCGCTCAAATTCATATTCGGCATACAAGGCTTGCAAACCATTCGGCACAAAATAAAAATCGTTGGGCCTGCCAGTTTTGGCCAATTCAGTGATGATTTGGCGATCTTGATCGTTGGCCGCAGCGCCATTGGCATAAATTTGCCAGCCATTGCTAAGGCTCATGCCAACCAAGGCTAAACTTAGGGCAGGCTGCCACCAACGGCGCTGCGGCAGCTTGAGCGTATGCAAACTAAGCGTGATCAATAAAGCCCACGGCGGCAAGCAAGCAATCCAAAATTCAATATTATCTGGCTCCCACCAGCCAAAAAAGAGGCTATAGGTGATGAGCCAGCTCGCGGCCAACACCACTAACATTCGTGATTGCCGCCACATCAAACGCCAGCGCCAAGCGATCAGGCCAAGGCTGGCCAGCAAAACCGCACCACCTAACCAACCATGGATCGTATGTTGCCAGCCGTTGAGCAAATTGGCAAAGGTGTTGGCATTGGTCGTGCCCCACAAACCAGTATTGGCATATTCAAACAGCCACTGTTGCACTTGCGGCCATGTGCGGAAGCCACTCAAGCCAAACATCACGATGGCATAGCTACCACCAACCACCAGCAACCCAACCATGGCATACTGCAAAAATGCGTGCCAGCGTTGTTGCCATGCGGTAGTGCCCCACGCAGCGCTCAGCCAAACCACCAGCACAGGCACAAGCCAAAGCACATTCGTTTGATGAAACAGGATTGCCGCACTATGGGCTAGCCCAAGCCAGCGCCAATTGCTCAGTATTTGGGGCGTTTCAGCCAGCCGAATCAACAAGCCAGTGGCAATAATTAAAAACAAGCTCGCCAAGGTATAAACCTCGACCTCAACTGCGTAATACCACCAAGCGTAGGCTCCGCCAACCAACACACTGCCGCTGGTTGCCAGCCAAGGCTGGTTGGTCAAACGCTGAAGCAAACGCCACCAAATGATCACGCCGCTGGCTCCAGCCACTACATTCAGCATTTGCAATGGCCCAAATGCCATACCTTGATAACCCAAACCTTGACTGAGCCAATAGATAATCTCACCAAGCGGCCCATAGAATAAATGATGAGGATGAAACGATTCGCGCCATGGCTTGGCTTGCACTGCCGTCGCGTAGGAGTAGGCATCGAAGGTATGAATTTGGGTGAGCGTCAGGCTATAAAGCCCAATTAAGCCCAGCCACGCCAAACCAAGCTTTAATCGAGAATGTTGCTGCATGTGGCTTCCAAAAAGCGAGCTAAAACAATGACACAGCCTGTTGTCCAGACTGTGCCATAGTACCATTGAATAGGCGATAGGTTATTTAGTTGTCCACGGCAGATAGGTATTTTGCATTGGTGGAGTTACCACAACCGTACCTTGCATACTGCCATGCAAGCTACAAACATAGCTGAAAGTACCAACTTGATCAAAGGTTACGGCATAATCTTGGTTCTGGCTCAGATCGCCTGAATCCCAAATAAACGGCATTTGACCACGGGTCGTGGTGTGGGTCGAAGCATCAAGGTTACGCCACAAGATGCTGGTTCCCAAGGTAACCGTAATTGGGCTAGGGCTAAACCGGAAGTTCTGAATATTGATGGTTTGGGTGGTCGCGAAATCAAAATCTTGGATGACGGTCTGATTGAGAACCACCGTTACCGTTGCCACTTGGGTTTCCAAGGCCATAAATTCGCTAGAAATCGTATAGGTTCCCGGGGCTAAGGCTAAGTTGTAATCGCCGTTAGCGTTGGTTTCGGTGGTGAAGTTGCCGGGGTTGGCGGTGATGCTGACACCAGCGCGGCCCGTGCCATTGAGGGTTGCATGACCACTAACAGTACCAGTCACATCGCCAAATTCAAAGTTTTCAGTCGCAACTTGGCCTTTGACAATCGTTACTTGGCGAGTAATTGGCGTTTCGTTTGGCACAGTAACGGTTGCACTGTAGAGGCCTGCTGGCAAGCTGGTGCTATAGACACCAGTGGTTTTGCCAAATTCAACCACGCCAACGCTATTTTCCAAGCGAATGGTGGCTGAGGTTGCCGCCGTGCCATCGACCGTGATGCTGCCTTGCAAGGTTGGGGCAATCGCATTCAAAGCATTGACATAGCCATGACCAAAGGTATTGTTGGGGATGCTGCTACCAGCAACACCACCACAGGTTTGGGTTGAAGGCGCAGCAGTAGCGGTTTCTTGCAAGATCGCACGAGTGAGATCAACTTGGCCTTGCAGTTCTGGGCGAGCCGACCACAACAAGGCCACAACCCCAACTACGTGCGGGCTAGCCATACTCGTGCCCGAGCTTGAACCATAAACATCATCACCACCATTGGTTGCCGAACGCACAGATGAGCCTGGGGCTGAAATGTCTGGGCCGATTCGGCTGGCACCATTGTTGGTAGCTGGACCACGGCTGCTAAACCCAGAAATTGCCCCAGTTGAGGTATGTGAGCCAACCACAAAGCTTTCAGGGTAGATCGCGACTGGCGTGGTGATGGTGGCACAACCGCTCCCATCATTCCCTGCTGAGGCCACAAACATAATCCCTGCATTGGTCACATTTTGAACTGAGGTCTGAATGCCATCAGAAGGGGTATTGGTACAACCTTCTGAGGCTAGGCAGCCCCATGAATTGTTGACAACGTGCGGCGCTTTGCTGGGGTCGCCTTGAGCACTGGTGCCAGCAGTGGGGAACGGAGCCAACATCCAGTCGATACAGCGAATGTAGGTTGCAGGCGTACCGTTGCCAGCATCCATGTTACGGCAGGCGATCCATTTTGCGCCAGGCGCAACCCCAATTTGTTCGCCCGTGCCATTATCGCCAACAACCGTACCAACGGTGTGAGTGCCATGCGAGTTATCGTCACAAGGCACGTTCAGCGCTAAACCACAAGGATTCGTGCCACCTAACGAAGTGCGAATGCCGTCGTACCAGTTGTAATCGTGACTAGCATTTGTGCCATCCCAGCCGCGATATTTGCTCTTCAATGCGGCGTGCGTCCAGCGCACCCCAGTATCTTCGCCAGCAATTACGATGCCTTGGCCAGTAATGCCTTTAGCCCACACTTCGGGGGCTTTGACATAGTTAACCCCCCAGGTCGTGGTATTCACCGCTTGGGGTGCTGGGTTAGTTTCGGCAACTGGTTTTTCGACCTTGACCACAATCGAATCTTCGATCAATTGCTTGACGCTGGCTTGTTCGGCCAGCCATTGAGCGCTGGCTAAATCAAGCGTCGCATACAAGGCATTAACCGAGAGAAAGCCCTCGGATTGAATCCCGCGGTTGCTGAGTTCGGCAAGCAGTGGAGTTTGATCGCGTTGGGCTTGTTGGCGCAGGGCGGCAACCACCGCCGCACCCTTGGCTTCTTTACTGGCCAAACGATCAGCGAAGTTGGTATCGACTTGGGCTTGCAATAGCACGAGGGTTGGCACTTGTTGGCCAGCATTCAGCTTTGCCAGCAGGGCTGAATCGGCTTTGCTTGCGAGACGGTCGGGGGGGTTGGCGGAGGCGCTTGGCAGACAAAAGCCTGCTAACACCATTAGGAGGATGAATGGTTTGATCAGACGCATAGGCTCCCCACACAGGTAAAAGATATTAAGGTTGGGGCAAGTATAGCAAACTTTTGGGCATGGTAAAATAGCATGATGCTGATAGATTGCTCAATACGCTGAATGGGAATATTATGGAAGATTTTTTGCGCCGAGCAGCGGCGGATTTACATATTGGGGTTGAACAAACCAGCCCAACCACTTGGACACTCACGATCCCCGGTAGTTTAGGGCGGGTTTTTGGTAAAGAAACTGTTTTAGTAACAACTGATAAGCAGGTCGCGGCGCTCGACCCTGATCTTCAATTGCTTTCGCCCAACTCATCGTTGACCTTGCGTTTAGCCGAACAACTGCGCTCACGTGGGCGGCCAACTCATCGCGCTCGCTTGGAATGGTATCCAGATCAAGTGTCATTGCTGGCCGATGTTCAGGAAGCGCAATTAATTCAAGGCCCAAACTTGCAACTGAGTGGGCTACAACAGCATATTGTGTTGCGGATTACCTTTCGTATTCGCTTTGAACGCGAGGTGATTGAGGAAAAAATGGTGGCCTGTTGTGTCGATTATGAAACTGGCCAAGTTTGGCCAACCATCACCGACATCACCAATTTACGCGATCAGCTTACGCCGTTGCCATCAACCGGCCTGACCGATGAGCATGTGAATGTGGCTTTGCACCATGCTCGCCGCTGGCTTGAGCGCTTGCTCTACCCGCAAAAAGCCCTGCACGAAGCCCAATTGGCCCAATTACTGGCCGTTGAAAAAGCGCGGATCAACGCCTTCTACGATGCGCTCGAAGAAGATTCAGGCCTTGCGCTCGGAGCCAAAGAGGGCGAATCGAACAAGCAATATGCCCTCGAAGAAGAGCGTAAACGCCTGCTTGACGAGCAAGAATATCGCTATGCCTTGTCGTTGGCTGCCGAAACTGTCAGCGTAGCCACAATTCAAACGCCCGTGTTGCATATTGGCAGCAAACACCAACCGCATTTGATTGCGATCTCGCCCTTATTTGAGCCGATGATTCAATTGCCCCATTGCCAAACCTGTGGCCGCCAAGCCAGTTTGGTGGCGCATAAAGAACAACTGGTTTGCAATGTTTGCCATCAGGTGCTAGCGCAATAAGTTTTTCACAGCCCCAACCCCTCACCTCAACCTTTCAAGGGTAGGTTTTCAAAGATAGCTGAGTTCCCTCACCCCCTAGCCCCCTCTCCCGCCCAGCAGGCGAGGGGGAACCTTCACATCATGTCATTGGATCTCCCCTCTCACGCCGCAGTGGGAGAGGGGACGGGGGTGAGGGAGGGTATACAAAACTCCTAACTATCCAGCCGACCTTCGCAAAAGCCAATTGATTAATAAAGGTTAATCAAGAATAGGACTTAAGGCGCTTGCAAGGGCTTGCAAACAAAACTATGATACTAGCCAAGCATAGATCCTTTGGTTCTCAGCCTTCTACCCTTTCTATGCAAATCAGTTGTTGTAGCCAACCAGCTTGGCATGGTACTGAGCGTTGCAGAAGTAAAGGGGAAGTATGCGTTACACCCAGCCCTATCTTGAATCATTGCGCCAAATTGGCGACCCTGCTGCCGATAGCTTGATTGAGCAATTGGCCAACAATGGCGATTTAGCGCGGGTTAGTCAGGTGTTGCGCCAGATCACCAAAAACGATCAACCCTTGCCTCGCGATTTGCCCCCCGTTCTGTTTGATTGGCTCGAACACCATTGCAGCCCCTCTGGTTCAATCGATTGGCAACGGATCAATAATGGCGCAGCATTTTTTGCTCGCTATGGCATGGCGATCACCGTCGTGCTCTCAACGGCAGCTTTGGTTGGCTGTTACGCTGCTCAAAAAGGGGTCAAAGTGCTGACCCAAACCCAACGCTTGCAGGCCGAACCTTATCGCCGAGTCACTGAATCGGGCCATTTTGTGATGACGGTATTACAACCGCAGGCGCTCCAAAACAACGGGGCTGGCTTGCAGGTGATTCAAAAAGTGCGCCTAATGCACGCCGCTGTGCGTTATCAAATTGCTCACGCTGGCCAATGGCAGAGCGCCGAGCTTGGTGTACCGATTTGTCAAGAAGATATGCTGGGCACGCTGATGGTATTTTCGTATGGCGTAATTTGGGGCTTGGAGCAACTGGGCTATCGCATAGCCGCACAAGCTGCCGAAAATTTTTTGTATACTTGGTGTGTGATTGGCGAACTGATTGGGGTTGATCCGGCCAGCTTACCACGCTCGATGGCTGAAGCCGAGGATCTGGCCTATAGCATCTCCAATCGTCAGCATGGCCCATCTGATGAGGGGCGCGAATTGACCCAAGCGCTACTAGCAATGCACACTGGGCTCTTACCAGGCCGCTTTTTCGATGGCATGGTTCCAGCATTGATTCATCATCTCGCAGGTGATGAGGTTGCTCGCTGGATGGGCGTGCCGCAAACCCGTTGGAAATATGCGGTACGCTATCTCAAAACCCTCAATAGTGCAATGCGTAGCATCACCCAACGCTTTCCAGCTATCGATGAGCAATTTGATCGACTGACCTTCTTGCTGCTCCAACGTTGGACTGGCGCAATCCATCGTGGCGAACTTAGCGAAACTCTCAGCGAACGCGTGGCCTAATTTTCAACCAAGCCCCAGCCAATGCTACACTGAGACCGATCTGGCTTTGCCATGATTGGTCTTTTTTCGTCCTTGACACAATTCAATTTACATTGTAAATTCATTTATAGATTTACACTGTAAATCTATTGAGGTTTTGAAATGGCGCGGACTCGTAATCAAGCACTCAACGATGAAACGATCATTCAAATTAAGCAAGCGGCCCGCCAACTGATGGCGCAACATGGCACAGCTGGCTTATCAATTCGTGGGATTGCCAAAGTTCTATCGGTTAGCCCACCAGCCCTGTACCACTATTTTGCTAATTTGGAAGACCTGATTACAACCTTGATTGCCGATAGTTTTAATAGTTTGGCCGATACCTTGGATGCTGTTGGGCTTAAATCGCGTACAAAAACCAAGGCTGGGCGTTTGTTGACGGTATTTGAGGCCTATCGCCAATGGGCCTTCGATCATCCAATCGACTTTCAATTGATCTATGGCAATCCAATTCCTGGCTATAACGCGCCGCGCGAAATTACGGTGCCAGCGGTGGTTCGCACCTTTATTACGCCAGTACGCTTGGCCGATCTCGCGATCAAAGCTGGCGAATCAAGCCTCAACGATTTTCGTATTCCAGCATTTTGTGCTGAGCATATGAATGGCATGATTGCCGAACATGGCTATCCGGTGTCGTTAGAGTCGATGTACCTGATTATGACCCTGTGGACACAAATTCATGGCCTGATTATGTTGGAATTGTATGGACATCTTAGCTCGAATGTTGGCAATGCCGACGCTTTCTATCGCCATCGCGTCATAGAAATGCTGCATACGTTTGGTTTTGACGATCTAACTTAATTCAATTTGGCCGGCACGCTCAAGCAGTTTCGGCAACGAGGCTTAGTTTGCTGTTGCCAAAAATTAGCAAGGAATCAATGATGTCAGGTGAATTACACGTTATTTTTGGCACAGGCCCAATTGGTAAAGCGACCGCCCGTTGTTTGGTCAGCGCAGGTAAACAAGTGCGGATGATTAATCGTTCGGGCAAGGCTAGCCATCTGCCCGAGAGCGTTGAAGTCTTAGCTGGCGATATTTATGATCAACATTTTGTAGCCCAACAAGCACAGGCTGCCACCAGCGTTTACCAATGTGCCCAACCAGCTTACTACGAATGGACCAGCAAATTTCCGGCGATGCAAGCAGCAGTGATCGAGGGAGTCGCCCAAAGTAAGGCCAAATTGGTGGTGATGGAAAATTTATATGGCTATGGGCGCAGCAACGGCCAACCAATGACTGAAACCACGCCATTCGCCGCCCATACCCGTAAGGGCAAATTGCGAGCGCAGATGAGTGAGCAACTGTTTGCCGCCCATAATGCTGGCAAGATTCGCGCAACCAGCGTGCGGGCCTCGAATTTCTATGGCCCCGAATATCAATTAATGGGCGATCAGGTAGTCAAGCCAGCCTTGCAAGGCAAAAAAGTTAATTTGCTGGGCAAAGCCGATGTTCTGCACAGCTTTAGTTATGTCAATGATATTGGAGCAAGCTTGGCAATCCTTGGCACTGACGAGCGTGGTTTAGGCCGACCGTGGCATGCCCCCAGCCCTGCCGCACTAACCCAACAGGAGTTTGTAGCAATTTTGGCCAAAGTTTTGGGCAAACCTGTTGGCTATCGCACCGTCAATACTGCCATGGTTTGGCTGCTTGGACGCTTTATCAAAGAATTGGCCGAAACCGTCGAGATGATGTACGAGTGGCAAGCACCGTTCATTATGGATAGCAGCGCCTTTAGCAAAACCTTTGAGCTTGAAGCAACCCCAATCGAACAGGGAATTAAAGCCATGGCCGATTGGTTTCGCAATTAACGTTCAGCAGGCAGCGCAATCAGATCAAAAGGTTGCGCTGCATTGCAAAGCCTTGACCAGCAATTGTTTATATTCAGCGCGTGGAATTTCATAGGCTCCAAATGTTGCTAGATGCGGCGTGATAAATTGGGTGTCGAGTAGTTGAAAACCACCAGCCCGCAAGCGTTCGACCAACGCCACCAAAGCCACTTTACTGGCATCACGCGCTTTGCTCCACATACTTTCGCCAGCAAACAAGCCCGCCAAACCCACCCCATACAAGCCACCGACCATTTCGCCATCCTGCCAAGCCTCGACACTATGGGCTAAACCACCAGCATGTAATTGACTATAGATCTCAATAAATTCTTGGCTAATCCAGGTTTCATCGCGTTCAGAACAGGCCTGCATCGTTTCCCGAAAGGCAGTATCAAAACGAATTTCAAAGGTTTGGCGACGAATTGTGCGCTGCAAGGAACTGGAGACATGAAAACGTTCATCAAGCGGAATAATCGCCCGTGGATCAGGATCATACCAATAGATCTGGCCATCCTCATCCATCGGAAAGATTCCTTGGGCGTAACCATAAATTAATAATTGTGGTGAGAGTCGCTTGGTCATGCTATCATGTCTCCAAAAAGTGAGGTCAACCAACCAATGAATACACGACGGGATGTCGCAACCGCCGAACCACAAACAACAACTGATGTCGAGCTCGATTTTATCACGCTCAGCGATGAGGAACTGGAAAAACCCTATCGGGTTATTTTGCAAAACGATGATATCACGCCCATGGAAGTGGTCGTGTGGGTTTTGGAAAAAGTCTTCGAGCAATCGTTTGAACAAGCCAAAAGGATTATGATCGAAGCCCATGTCAAAGGCCATGCTTTGGTCACAATTTTGCCCTTCAAAGAAGCTAGTGCCCGCGTCTACAGCGCTCAGAGCCGCGCTCGCGATATGGGCTTTCCGCTGGTGCTCTTTTTGGAGCCAGATTTTTAATAATCGGGGGTCGGGGTCTGGTTATTGGGGAGTGGGCTGAGGGAATATAGCATAGCACTGGGCCAATTCTGTGGTAGTTTGGTAATGGCAGCAGAATAATTCGGGTAATTCGTGGCTAAAAAGCCTTGGTGCGCTTCGTGTCCTTCGTGGATCAAAATGAGAATTGATAGTTGGAGGAAGTTATGCGTTCAACCATTCGTGGATTGGTAACCCAAATTGCCCCCTTAGATTTACGCGAGCAGGCCGATTGCAACGAAACCTTGGCGTGGATCGATAGCGATGCACCGTTATTTCGCACGGCCAAGCCGGCAACCCCACCGATGCACTTAGTTTCCTACATTGTGGTCTACGATCCGACGACTGTCCAGATTTTATTGGTCGATCATCGCAATGCTCAATTGTGGTTGCCGTGTGGCGGCCATGTTGAGCCAGATGAACATCCAGCAATCACCGTGATTCGTGAGATCGAAGAAGAATTGGGTATTCAAGCTGAGTTTTATTGGCAAGATCCCTGCTTCATCACCGTAACCGAAACAGTTGGGCTAACGGCGGGCCATATTGACGTTTCGCTGTGGTATGTCGTGCAAGCTGATTCGCAACAACCATTGGCCTACGATCAGGCTGAATTTAATCAAGTTCGCTGGTTTGCGCTCGATCAACTGCCGCTAGAACGCAGCGATCCACAGCTTGGGCGCTTTATTAGCAAGTTTCAACGGTTGCTCAAACGCGAAGCGCCACGACTATTGGCAGTGCGTTAACATTTTGTTTAAGCAGCTTTTAAGGCATTCAAAGGCCTAAAGCTGCGTGGTATAATCTAGCGATGCAGCCGTGCTGCCGATATTCAGACACCACGAGGTACCACATGTTTAAATGGCTTGGGAAACTACTGGGCGACCCCAACGCTAAGGTTGTGAAGAAAATGCAGCCAACCTTAGATGAAATTAACGCCCTTGAGCCGAAAATGAAGGCTCTTAGCGATGAACAACTCCGTGAAAAAACGGCTGAATTACGCACACGGTTCGCAGAGCTAACCAAAGCGGATCGTGAAGCGCTCGACGACCGCTACGCCGACGAAAATCGCCATGATTCCACCGTCGAAAAAGACTATCAAAAAGAATTACGGGTGATCGAAGATGCAGCCCTTGATGAATTGTTGCCTGAAGCCTTTGCTTTGGTGCGCGAAGCCTCAAGCCGCGTGATTGGTCAACGTCACTATGATGTCCAGATGATCGGCGGGATTGTGCTGCACGAAGGCCGCATTGCCGAAATGAAGACTGGCGAAGGTAAGACCTTGGTGGCTTCCTTGCCCTTGTTTCTCAATGCAATTGCTGGCCGTGGCGCACACTTGATTACCGTCAACGACTACCTCGCTAAAGTTGGTGGTGGCTGGATGGGGCCAATCTTCCATAGCCTTGGCATGAGCACAGGCTATATCGCCCACGATTATTCAGCAATTTACGACCCCAATTATATCGACCCCAACGCCAAACAAGATGATAGCCGTTTGGTGCACTGGCGGCCTTGCTCACGCCGCGAAGCCTATATGGCCGATATGACCTACGGGACAAATAATGAATATGGCTTCGATTATCTGCGCGATAACATGGTGCAGCACAAAGATCAATGTGTGCAGCGCGAATTGCACTATGCGATTGTTGACGAAGTAGATAATATTTTGATCGACGAAGCCCGTACTCCCTTGATTATCTCTGGCCCAGCCCAAGAATCCAGTGATAACTATCGCCGTTTTTCTTCGTTGGTACGTGGCCTCAAGCGCTCCAGCATTTCGCCAGATGAAGTGCGCAAGGGCTTGAAAGACGATTTTGATGGCGATTATTGGATCGACGAAAAATCGCGCTCGATTACCTTGACCGAATCGGGCTTAGAGGTGATGGAAAAGCGGCTCAATTTGCCTGATGGCGAAAATATGTACGATGCCAAGAACTTCGAATTAACTCACTATTTGGAAAACGCCCTCAAGGCTGAATATGTTTTCCATCGTGATGTTGATTATGTGGTGCAAAATGGCGAAGTTGTGATCGTCGATGAATTTACAGGCCGAACAATGCCGGGTCGGCGTTGGTCTGATGGTTTGCACCAAGCGGTTGAGGCCAAAGAGGCGGTCGAAGTGCGGCGCGAAAACGTCACCTTGGCCACAATTACCTTCCAAAATTACTTCCGAATGTACAACAAACTTGGTGGTATGACTGGTACGGCAATCACCGAAGCTGAAGAATTTAGCAAAATCTACAATTTGGAAGTAGTGATTATCCCAACCAACCGCCAAGTCGTGCGCGAAGATTATCGCGACCATATTTATGCCTCGCAAAAAGCTAAATACAACGCTGTGTTGCGTGAAATCAAAGAGATGCACGAAGTTGGCCGCCCAGTCTTGGTCGGTACAACCTCGGTCGAAAGCTCGGAAATTGTCAGCAATTTGCTGAAGCAAGAGGGGCTTGAACACTATCTCTTGAATGCTAAGCAACACGAACGTGAAGCGTATATCGTGGCCCAAGCTGGCCGTACTGGCGCAATCACGATTGCAACCAACATGGCAGGTCGGGGAACTGACATTTTGCTTGGTGGAAACCCCGATGGTTTAATTGAGGAACATCTCAAAGCCCTCGGCACAACCATTACCGATGCAACGCCTGAGCAACTAGCCCAAGCCCAAGCCCAAGCGAAAGCCGATGTTGAGGCCGAACGTAAAGCTGTGATGGAAGCTGGTGGCTTACACATCATTGGCACTGAGCGCCACGAAGCTCGTCGGATCGATAATCAGCTGCGTGGGCGGGCTGGCCGTCAAGGCGACCCCGGTTCATCGCGCTTCTTCATTTCGCTTGAAGATGAGTTGATGACACGCTTCGGACGCATCGATACGATCAAGCGTTTGATGGAGCGTATGTCTGATGGCGATGAGGAATTGCCACTCGAATCGGGCTTACTCGATAAAGCGATCGAAAGTGCCCAAACTCGGGTCGAAGGCTATAACTTCGATGTGCGGAAGCATGTGGTCGAATACGACGACGTGGTAAACAAGCAGCGCGAAGTGATTTACGCCGATCGCCATGCCATTCTTGGCGGCGAAGATATGGGCGACCGCATTCTTGAGATGGTCGTTGATGAAATCGACATCCATGTCGAAGAATTTCTCGATAATCGCGAGCTAGACAAGCCTGATCTCGAAGGCTTCTTGCGTCAGTTATATTCGATTGTGCCCCAACTCAAGGCCCAAGAAACTGAATTGGCAGCCCGCTTCAAAGGCAAACAAGCTGATGAAATTGGCGAAATTGCCACCGAAGTGGTGGAAGAAGCCTACAATCGGCTTGGCGAAGAGTTGGCAACCCAATACACGACCTTGTTGCAACGCGGAGTCCAGCCAATTCCTGGGGTCAGCGGCCCAGAAGCCTTCTTTGCCCACTTCGAGCGCCAAGAAATGCTGGGGGCAATCGACCGTGAATGGATCGATTATCTGACGGCAGTTGATGAATTGCGCCAAGGCATCGGCAACGTCGCAATTGCCCAACAAGATCCATTGGTAGCCTTCAAGCGCGAAGCCTTTAAGATGTTCGACGAACTCAAAGGCAACATCCAAAACCGGATTGTCTACAACTTCTTTACTGATGCGGCCAACTGGCAAGTGCGTTTGCGCCAAGTTGAGCTTGAAATGGAAGCCCGTTTGGCTCTGGCTCAAACTGCTGGCGGCTCAGAAAACGCCACCGAAGACGCACCCAAGCCAGCCAAACGTGGCGTTGGTGGAGCGGCACGCCGGGTCAGCAATGCCGCAGGCCAAGCTGCACCAGCCCGTCGAATCGTGATCAAAATCGGACGCAATGATCCTTGCCCATGCGATAGCGGCAAGAAGTTCAAAGCATGCCACGGCTTGCCGGGCAAAGAAGCCGAACTTGAGGCGATTTTGGCGGTCAAGCATACCCACGCGCAAGCGGTTGGTAAAAAATAACATTTGGAATAACCAATAATCGTTGGTAGACCGTGGGGTATGTTTGCTCCACGGTCTTTTTTTAACGCAGAGGCGCAGAGTCAAGGCAGAAGTCAAAAATCAAAAGGCAAAACAGGAGGAGTTAGAGGTCAGGATTCAGGGGCGAGTGGCAGAATGAGCGGCGAGAATCTAGTAAGTACATCGGTAACAGAAGCATAATCATCAAAATCTGTGCTCATCTGTGGCTAAAACAATCCTTCGTGATTTTCGTTCTTCGTGCTCTTCGTGCTCTTCGTGGTTTCAAAATGCAGATTTTATGGTTTGGTTAAAATCAATTTAGCGCCTCTGCGTTAAAATAGCTATTTGTAATAATCTTGATGGATAGAGATCTGCATATGCGAATTGTAGTTAAACTTGGGACGAGCGTTTTGACCGATGGAACCGACCGTTTACATCGCCCGCGAATGGTCGATTTGGCGCGTCAGATGGCCCAATTACGTGAGGCTGGACACGAAGTTGTCTTAGTTTCTTCAGGCGCAGTTTTGGCTGGCTGGGAGCGCTTGGGCTTTCCCAAACGGCGGCGTGAGTTGACCCATAAACAGGCTTTGGCGGCAGTTGGGCAAGGTCGTTTGATGCATATTTATGGCCAATTATTTGAAATTTACGATGTGCCGGTGGCTCAAACGCTGCTAACCCGCGCCGACCTGCGTGATCGAGTGCGCTACCTGAATGCGCGTGCCACCTTATTAACCTGCTTGGAAATTGGCGTATTGCCAATTATCAATGAAAATGATGCAGTGGCGGTTGATGAAATTCGGGTCGGCGATAACGACACACTTTCAGCCTTGGTTGCCAATTTGGTTGATGCCCAGTTGTTGGTTATTTTGAGCGATATTGCTGGCTTGTATAGCGCCGACCCGCGCCATAACCCCGAAGCAACCCTCATCGACGACGTTGCAGCAGTCAATGAACAGGTTTATGCTTTGGCAGGAGCGGCGGGCTCGCATCGTGGCACTGGTGGCATGTTCACCAAAATTCAGGCTGCCGAATTGGCAACTCGCGCTGGCACAACTATGGTGATTGCTGCTGGCAACGAGCCGAATGTGCTGGTGCGCCTGGTTGCTGGCGAGAGTGTAGGCACCCGCTTTCGGCCAGTCAGCACCCGCTTGGAGAGCCGCAAACGCTGGATTATGGCTGAGCGCGTGCGCCAAGCCCATATTGCAGTTGATGCTGGTGCCGTGCAAGCCCTCACTCAGCAAGGCCGTAGCCTGTTGCCCGCTGGAATTGTGGCAGTTGAAGGCGAATGGCGACGGGGCCAAACCGTGGCGATTGTCGCACCCGACGGCCAAACGATCGCCTGTGGCTTATGCCAATATGCCGCCCACGAAGTTGCCCAAATCAAAGGATCACGTACCAGCGACATCGAAAGCATTCTCGGCTATTCCTACGGCGCTGAAGTCATTCACCGCGATGATATGGTAGCCTTTTAAAGTCAAAGGGCAGAAGGCAAAAGTCAAAATCTTGAAATTTAGCTTTATGTTGCCTTTAATCTGGATTTATGCTTAATATCAAAGGATAGCAGATAGAACTATGGCTTTAGAGAGCCTATTTTGCCTTTTGCCCTTTGATTTTTGCCTTTATTTGTGGGGTGTTATGGCTAAACTCTATTTGATTCGCCATGGGCAGGCTGTGGTGAATGTCGAGCCGATTATTGGTGGCATCAAAGGCGATCGTGGCTTGACCGCCTTGGGCATACAACAAGCCGAATCATTGCGTGATCGGCTGATGGCAACTCGTGAGATTGTGCCCGATCTGTTTATTTGTAGTACGATGCCACGTGCAATGCAAACTGCTGAAATTATCGCGCCAGCGTTTGCTCAGCCTTTGCTCTACGATGAAGGTTTTTGCGAGTTCAACGTGGGCGAGGCTGATGGCCTGAGTTGGAAAGAGTATAATGCACGTTATGGTAAATTTGATTTTGACCTGCGCAAGCCTTTATCGCCTGGTGGCGAGACTTGGCAAACCTTTTGTCAACGAACTCATTCCAATTTTGAACGGGTGTTGAACGCCAATCCCGAAGCCACGATTGTGATTGTCTGCCACGGTTGGGTGATAGAATCGTCGTTAAGCTATTTTTGGCCGCATACTCGTAGCGAACAACCAAATGTTGATCTCGAAGTAACCAATACATCCTTGACCCATTGGTATCAGCATCAGCGGGGTGGGCAGGTGCGCTGGTTTTTGGGCGGCTACAACGACGCTGTGCATTTACATGCCGCCGTTCGTTGGCAACTCGAAGGCGATTTGGAAGGTGAAGATCATCCAGCCGCCCCGCTTGGCGAGTTATGACGGCTAGCATGAGGAGTATCCAATGCTTGAGGCAATGGGTCAGCGAGCAAAGCTGGCAGCACGCATATTGGCCCGCACAACCACAGCTCAACGGAATGCCGCCGTCGAGGCCATGGCCGAAGAACTAAGCCTGGATCGCGAATCGATTCTTTCGGCCAACGAGGCTGATATGCGGCTTGGGCGCGAGGCTGGCTTAACTCCGGCCTTGCTCGATCGTTTATTACTCAATGAGCAGCGACTTGAAGCAATTGCCAACGATGTGCGCACTGTGGCGGTCTTGCCTGATCCGGTTGGCGAGGTGTTTGAGCAAGGTGTACTGCCAAATGGCTTGCGCATCGAAAAGCGCCGCGTGCCGCTGGGGGTAGTTGGCGTGATCTACGAGGCGCGGCCAAATGTCACTGCTGATGTGGCGGCATTGTGTATCAAAGCGGGCAGTGCGGTAATTTTACGCGGTGGCAAGGAAATTACCCGTTCAGCTGGAGCATTAGTGCAAGCTTTACGTCGTGCCTTAGAACGGGTCGATCTGCCAGCTGATGCCTTACAACTAATCGATAATCCTGATCGTGAGCTAGTGCGCGGCTTGCTAACCTTAGATCGCTATGTGGACATGATTATTCCACGCGGTGGTTCGGGCTTGCACGATTTTTGTCGTAAAACCGCCACAATTCCGGTAATTACGGGCGGCATTGGGGTTTGCCACGCCTATGTTGACCATACCGCGCCACTTGAGCAAGTTGTGCCGATTATTGTTAATGCCAAAGTGCAACGTCCAAGCGTCTGCAACTCGCTCGAAACCGTCTTGATTGAGCGCAGTGCTGCGGCCAAAGTGTTACCACGGCTTGGTGCAGCGTTGCAAGAACACAAGGTTGAATTACGTTGTGATCCTGAGTCGTTGGCGATTTTGCGCGAAGCTGGTAGCGCTGATTGGAACTTGGTTTCAGCTCAGCCCGCTGATTTCGGCCAAGAATTTTCGGCATTAATTTTGGCAGTACGCGTGGTCGATGGGCTTGATCAGGCAATTGAGCATATTGATCAATTTGGCACCGACCATTCCGACACGATTTTATCGCAAGATCCGGCGGCGATTGAGCGCTTTTTGAACGAGGTGGATTCGGCGGTGGTATATGCCAATTCCTCAACCCGTTTCACCGATGGCTCGCAAATGGGCTTGGGTGCTGAAATTGCGATCAGCACCCAAAAATTGCATGCGCGTGGTCCGATGGCTTTGCGCGAATTGACCTCATACAAATGGGTAGTCCGTGGCGCTGGCCACGTTCGCGATTGATATTGCTAGTGGGCAATCGCGCTGGTTTGGCGTGGATTGCCCATTTGTTGATCGACCCGCAAGCCCCAAAGCGTTGCAAGTGCGCCAACCACATCAGCGCCAGCAAAAAAAAGCAATTGCCATGGCCCCGCGCCAGTGATTACCCACCAACCGAAAATCAGTGGCACGCTCAGCCGCAAAATCACAGTGGTCATGGCATAGCGGCGCAGATCGATTGGGCTAACATTCATGTGTAATACCCCAATAAAGCCCACCAACATGCCCGCAACGCGCGGCCAAACCTCAGTCGTTGTCGGCATGCCAAATACACTCAAGAGCAGATTTGGCGCGAGTGCTGCCAAAAGCCCAGTGCTCACCGCATACCAACCAAACCAACGTAAACTACGAATTGTTCTAAGCATCAGAAACTCCTTGTGCGCAGGCCATTTCGGCCAAAGCGTAAATAACAGGGCATTCACGCAGATCATCAGCGGAACGAGCGGCAAATTCATGCAAGGCTTGGCGCAAACGCTGAAACTGTTGAACCGTCTGATCAATCTGCTGGACTTTTTGCTCAACAAATTGCTGAATCAAGGCTTGCTCGGTATTTTGCGGGCTGAGTTGCAGAAACATGCCCATTTCGCGCAAGCTAAAGCCCAATGCTTGACCTTGCTTGATTGCCAAAATTCGCGCAACCACCGTGTTTGAATAATCGCGATAGCCTGATTCACGGCGTTGGGCGGTTTCGATCAAGCCCATTCGTTCATATAAGCGTACCGTTTGCACACTCACGCCACAACGGCGAGCTACTTGGCCAATTTGCATCGCTCAATTCCTTTCTGCTGCTTAGCATAAACCCTATACTATGCTATAGAGTCAAGCCCAAGTTTTTACTAAAATCAAAAGGCAGAAGGCAAAAATCAAAAAGTAGCAACAGGAGATTGGAATGCAGCTGTAACGCAGAGGTGCAGAGGGGAAGGATGAATGATGAATGATTAAACCACGAAGGGCACGAAGAACGCGAAGGTTACTTTTTTGCCACAGATTATTTAGATTATCTCAATAGCCCATAACCTAGTGCCAATTTCCCTAATCCTATCCCGCGCCCCTATTTTGATTTTTGCCTTCTGCCTTTTGCCCTTAAAAAAACTCCCCCATAAACCCGTAGGTTCGTGAGGGAGCATGATGATGGTTCCCCCTCGCCTGCTGGGCGGGAGAGGGGGCTAGGGGGTGAGGGACTCAAACTGACTTAGGGAGCGACGGTCAGAACTAGAGCTTTGGCCAAATCGGTAAAGATATTGGGCAAAATCCCAACAGCGATAATCCCAATTACGGCGACGATCACGCCCAACGAGAGCGAGGCCGTGGCATAGGTTGGTTGTGGCTCGGTGGCTTCGGTATCGCGCATCCACATCGTCACAATCACCCGCAAGTAGAAGAATGCCGAAATCACACTGGTAACCACCCCGATAATCGCCAGATAATCGAGGTTGGCATCCCAAGCGGCGCGGAAAATGCCAAACTTGCTGGCAAATCCGGCTGTTGGTGGCACGCCCGCCAACGAGAACATAAACACGGTCATCGCGAGCGCCAACAATGGGCTACGCTTGCCCAAACCACGTAAATCGCTCAATTCAAATACGGGCATACCGCGATTTTCCAAAGCAATCAGCACAGCGAACGCGCCAAGGTTGGTTAAGGTGTAGGCCAACAGGTAAACCGTGAAGGCGCTGATGCCTTTTTCGCTGGCTGCCAACACGCCCAGCAACATATAGCCAGCGTGGGCAATCGACGAATAGGCCAACATCCGCTTGAGGTTGGTTTGCGCAACTGCCACGATATTGCCATAGGCCATGGTTGCAGCGGCAAATAAGCCAAACAGCAATTGCCACTCAGGTTTGAGTGCAGGAAATGCTACATTCAAGAAACGCAACATTGCTGCAAACGCTGCACCCTTAGTTGCAACCGACATATAGGCGGTGACTGGCGTAGGCGCACCTTCGTAAACGTCAGGTGTCCAAGCGTGGAAGGGGAACATTGAAACCTTGAAGCCCAAGGCGATCAGTACAAAGCCAACCCCAGCCAACAAAATTGGATCATCAAGTGCTTTGCCAGTGCTTTGCCAAGTGCTCAATTCGTTGGCAATTTGGGCTAGGTTGGTTTTGCCGGTCATGCCATAAATCAAGGCAATGCCATAGACCAAAAAGCCAGCCGCAAAACCGCCAAGCAACAGATATTTAATCGCAGCTTCGCCCGATTTGAACTGCGGCACGGCAAAGCCGGTTAGCACATATAACGCAATCGAGAGCGTTTCAACCCCAATGAAAATCGTTACGAGGTCAGTTGATTGAACCAAGAACAACATCCCAGAGGTTGCAAACAAGACCAAGGGATAAAATTCGCCTTGGCTGAGATTTTGGCGTGGCATGTAATCAAAGGCAATCAGCAAGGTCAAGGCTGTGCCCGCCAGCAAAATCCAATTTACCAATACCCCAAACTTGTCAAACACCAACATGTCTGAGAAGCCTGAGATAGTTGAGCCATAATCCAGCGCACCCAGCGCTGCCGTCACGCCAAGCCCAATCAGGCTCAACGTGAGCAAAACCCGCCGATCCGAGGTGAACATATCGACAATCAACACCAACATCGCCCAAATCATCAGGAATGCTGGCATGCCTAAGACTGTCCAGTTAATCTCCGGCGTGATAAATGTTAAATCATTCATTCGAACTCACGCTCCGTCTTATTGGCCAGCAATCAGTGGCGCAGCATTAGCAACGAAGGCTTCAAGCGCCTTGATCGTTGTTTCCATTGGGCGAGTAAAGTATGACGAGTAGAGACCAATTACCAACATCAAGATACAGAGTGGCAACAAAATCGCTACTTCACGGCGGGTCAAATCGCTGAGGTGTGGCGTGCGACGTTCGCTAAATGGCCCCGAAGCGATGCCTTGGAACATCTTGAGCAAATAGACCGCTGCCAAAATCACCCCAACCGCAGCAAACGCGGTGAACGTCCAGCCGATTGGCGAATCGAACGCGCCGAGCATAATCAAGAATTCGCCAACGAAGCCGTTCAAGCCAGGCAAGCCGACCGAGGCCATCGTAGCAAACAACAGGAAGTAAACGAACACTGGCACAACTTTCCACAAACCGCCGTAATCGGCCAATTCGCGGGTGTGGGTGCGTTCGTAAACCATCCCAATCAGCAAGAACAATGCGCCAGTGCTCAACCCGTGGTTGATCATTTGCAATACAGCGCCTTGCAAACCAACTTCATTCAGCGCGAAAATCCCCAAGACGATAAAGCCCATGTGGCTGACTGATGAGTAGGCCACCAGCTTTTTGATATCGCTTTGAGCATATGAAAGCACTGCCCCATAAATGATCCCGATTACTGCCAACAAGGCAATTGGCCGTGCCCATTCCTGGGCAATTTGCGGGAACAACTGGACGCAGAAGCGAATCATGCCGTAGCCGCCCATTTTCAGCAGCACTGCCGCCAGAATCACTGAGCCAGCGGTTGGCGCTTCAACGTGGGCATCGGGCAACCATGTGTGGACAGGCCACAATGGCACTTTGACCGCAAACGCCACGAAGAACGAGAGGAACAGCAATTTCAATTCGGTATCCGACAAGCCAAATTGATTGATATTGGCCATCAACGTTTGCACTTGGAAGGCAGTATCAGTTGGCAAGCCTTGTTGCGCCAAATATTTGTAATTGAGCAAGCCCAAGGCAATAATGCCGATCAGCATAAACACCGAGGCAGCGAAGGTATACAAGAAGAACTTCACTGTGGCATAAATGCGGCGCTTGCCACCCCACATCCCAATCAAGAAATACATTGGGATGAGGGTAAATTCCCAGAAGATATAGAACAAGAACAGGTCTTGAGCGAGGAACACGCCCAACATTCCCATTTCTTGCAACAGAATTAGCATCAAAAAGTTGTTGGTTTTCTCTTCAACATTCCAGGCACTCCAAATTGCCAAAGGAGTGACAAAGGTTGTGAGTAAGACCAACCACAAACTAATGCCATCAAGACCCAACTCGTAGCGCACGCCCCAATCTGGAATCCAGTTGAAATATTCGTAGAACTGAAGACCAGCGGCATCGTGCTTGAAATTGAACAAAATTGGCAATGACACGGCAAAAACGAGTGTGCTCCAGCCCAAGGCAAAAATTCGGGCTGCTCCGCGTTGGCCGCGCATAAACGCCAGGATGATCGCACCGACGGCAGGTAAAAACACCACCAGCGATAAGATCGTAAAACCTAAGTCGTTTGTATTCGTCAAGGGTTACTCCTTGTGAAGTTGCAAGCCGAGGCCTGCGCTCCACGTCCTAGCGCAACGCAAAGAAGCCAAGCACGATCACCACACCGATCACAAACATCAGTGCATACGAGCGTACATAGCCCGATTGGAACGTTCGCAAGCCGCGACCCGACAAGCCGACAAGCTCTGCCGTGCCATTAACGATGCCATCAATAATTTTGACATCGAAGAACTTACCAAAGAAGCTAGCCAAGGCCTTGTAGGGCTTGACCAACACCGCGTTATACAACGCATCGAAGCCCCATTTTTCCTCAAGGATGGCATAGAAATCGCCGCCCCAGTGGTGCAAGAGGTCGCGTTGGTTGGGCTTGATGCGCTTGTGCTTGGCTGCCCAATTGTAGAGATAGAAGCCGGCAGCAAACGATGCCAAACCTAAGATCGTCACAATCGCGGCAATATTGAGGTGGAACTTGGCAGCTTCTTCTTCGACGATTGGCTCAAGCCATGTGGTCAATGGGTGGAGAACCACAATATTGATCAAACCGCTGGCAAGGGTCAAGACTGCCAAAATCGCCAATGGAATCGTCATCCAGCGGCTGCTTTCGTGGGCGTGAATGTGTTGATCACGTTGTTCGCCAAAGAAAACCATTGAGATTTGGCGACCCATGTAGAACGAAGTCAAGACTGCGCCCAAAATCAACAGCATGCCAACTGTGCGATGGTCATGATCGAAGGCATGGCCGATGATTTCGTCTTTCGACCAGAAACCCGAAACCAAGGGAAAGCCGATCAAGCCCATCGTCCCGACAATATATGTCCAGAACGTAACAGGCATTTTCTTGCGCAGACCGCCCATCTTGCGCATATCTTGTTCGTTGCCAAAGCCGTGAATCACTGAACCAGAGCCAAGGAACAAGAGCGCCTTGAAAATCCCGTGGGTCAGCAGGTGGAACATCGCGGCAACGTATGCTCCCATACCTACGGCTGCCACCATAAAGCCCAATTGCGAGACGGTCGAGAAGGCCAGAACCTTCTTGATATCGTATTGACCGAGCGCAATTGAAGCAGCGACCAAAGCGGTCGCAACCCCAATAAAGGTTACGCTGCTTTGAACCGCTGGCGATAATTCAAAGATTGGATGGGTGCGGATCATCAAATACACGCCAGCGGTAACCATGGTTGCGGCGTGAATCAAGGCCGAAACAGGAGTTGGGCCAGCCATTGCATCGGGCAACCAGACAAACAGCGGAATTTGCGCCGATTTCCCAGTTACGCCAAGCAACAGCATAAAGGCAATCGCCCCAGCCGCCGTGTATTGCGTACCCATAAAGAAGGTGCTGTATTGTTGCAGCGAGAAGACCGTGCCTTGTTCCAAGACTTCGCGGAAGACCAACGAATGCAAGAAAGTGCCATCGGGCTTACGCGCCAAGGCCCAAATTGCAAACATCGCCATCAACAAGCCAAAGTCGCCAACCCGGTTGGTTACAAAAGCTTTGACTGAAGCCCATGGTGGGTCGCGTTGTTCAAACCAGAAGCCAATCAACAAGAACGAACACAAGCCCACGCCTTCCCAACCTAAGAACAGCATCACAAAGTTGTTGCCCATGACGAGCATCAACATTGCCACAATAAATAAGTTGAGGTAGACAAAAAAGCGGGTGGGGCGTTCGTCGTGGCTCATATAGCCCACTGCATAGAGGTGAATCAACGTCCCTACGCCAGTGACCAAGAGCATCATCGTGACCGAAAGCTGGTCGATTAAGAAACCAAAAGGAACTTCCAAATCGCCAAAGGCCATCCAGTTCCAATAGGTTACATCGAACCAACGATTATTTTCGCCCAATGTGGTTTTGGCAGGCATGCCCAGCAACTCGATGAGGGTTGCGACGGTCAGCACAAAGCCCAAACCAACCATGACGCTGGCAATCAAGCCAGAGCGTTTAGCGGTGGGATTATCGCCATGTCCATGGTGCGCGTCACCGTGGCCATGCCCGTGATCATGCCCATGGTCGTGGTGGGCGTTGGCGCGGCTGAGACGCAAATCGTTCAGCCCCAACAGGGTATTGATCACGACACCGAGCAGTGGCAGCAACGGCACAAGCCAAATTAATTCCGCCATAAGTTCTCCAGTAGACACTTCGGCAAGGTGCAAGGCCGTTGCCTAGCCCTTGAGCGTATTCACGTCATCAATGTTGGTGGTCTTTTTGGCACGGAAAATCGACACCAACAGCGCCAAACCGACTGCGACTTCTGCCGCAGCGACTGCAATCACGAAGAATGTAATAATTTGGCCATCGCTTTCAGCACGTGCACGGCTAAACGCAATTAACGCCAAATTGGCCGAATTGAGCATCAACTCAACCGACATAAACATCACGATTACATTGCGACGCACCAAGACCCCAACGACCCCAATCGTAAAAAGAATTGCGCTCAAGAGCACATAAGCATTGGTTGAAATCACGATTGGCTCTCCTCACGGGCAACCACCCGCCGACGGGTCAGCACAACTGTCCCGACTACTGCAATCAAGAGCAAAATTGAAATCACTTCAAAGGGCAAGAGATAGGTGCTGAAAAGCTTGGCGCTGATCGTGGTTGGAGCGCCAATGTTGGTTGCATCGGCCACCGGAGCATCGATTAATGTCGTGCCACGATAGGCCACATAGCCAATCTCGGCCAATAATGCGACACCCAAGACGAGGCCAGCCGGCTTTTGCCAGCCGATTTTCTCCTCGCCAAGCTCGGCATTTTCAGCGCCCAACAGCATGATCACGAATAGGAACAGCACCATAATCGCGCCAGCATAAACCGTCACTTGAACAGCACCGAGAAACGGCGCACGCAGCAAAAAATATAAAATGGCAACCGAGCAGAAATTCAAAATCAAAAACAGCGCACTATGCACTGCATTGCTGCTCAGCACCATTGCCAAGGCTGCCCCCACCGCCACAATGGCCGTGGTGATAAACAAAAATGTTTCCATGGACACTCCCGAAACAAGTCAGAAGTCAAAAATCAGAAGTCAAAATACTCAGTTGAAGCCTTGAATGTTGACGGTATGCGTATTTAAAGCCAAGATCATTGGTATTGATAATTGCTTTTACACCGTGCAAGCTTAATGGTGGCTTCCAGTTTTGGCTTTGGCATTAGAAACCGAAATCTCATAGTTGAAAAGGTTTTGCCTTCTGACTTTTGCCTTTTGCCTTTACTACAGGTCTATTTGGGCCGGTGGGTTAAGTTGTTTGCCAGTTTGTTGTAAGACTGGTGGCACTTCGCCGTGGCCTTTATCGACCGCAACCAGCAACATATCTTGGGTATAGATCGAGGCGCGGCGGTCGTAGAAGGCTAATTCATACTGATGCTCAAGCACAATTGCATTGGTGGGGCATGCATCTTCGCAGTAGCCACAGAAAATACAACGCAACATGTTAATTTCATAAACAGCCGCATGGCGTTCGCCTGCCGAGCGTGGATTCGCCGGATCATTCTGGCCAGGCACCACATAAATTGCATCTGCCGGACAAGCAGCGGCACACAGCGAACAACCGATACACCGCTCTAGACCATTGGCAAAACGCTTCAGCTCATGCCGACCACGGAAGCGCTCGCGGACAGGCCGTTTGACCTCAGGATATTCAACGGTCACAGGCTTTTTGAAGAGATATTTCGCCGTGGTTTTGAGACCCTTAAAATAGGCCATCGTTCCTTTCAGCATTGGCGATTCCTTTCTCGGTGCGTGACTCCTATGGCGTTCACGCCAAAACCGCCACTATGCATCAAGCGGCGGTGCAATGTCATTCGAATCGGTGCCGTCGCGGGCGCGTTTATTTTATCACAATCTCTTGATAAGCCAAACAGCCTTGGGGAAAGTCAAAAAGCAGAAGTCAAAAGGCAAAAGGGCAAGGGGGCAAGGGGGCAGGTCGCAGAACTCAAGGCTTTTGGCTATCGGAACGTTGTGTGGTATGCCATTCATTCGCGATAGCCAAAAGCCTCGCTGGAATGATTTATAAGGTTAATTTCCCTCACCCCCAGCCCCTCGCCCACTGCGGCGGGCGAGGGGAGGTGCAATGGTCATGATTCGGATGGTTCTCCCTCGCTCGCTGGGCGGGAGCGGAGGTCAGAGGCTGAGGGCATGGCCATCGGTGGCAACTGCCACCCAACTAATCCTTGAAAAGGAGGGTGAGGTGTTAAATCAATTAGCGCGGATACACATAATACAAGGTATCCGAATGTATAATCTCATCGTTAACCCGCCAATTAATTTGCCATTGTTGTCCATTCCAAGTTAATTGCTCAAGGCTTGTTTGCCAAAAATGGCGAGCCAAGATCGTTTTTCCGTCGTTATATAATGCCAATGGCTCGTTGATTGAGTCAAAATTTGCAGTAAAGGCCAAACTTGGTTGTTGGGCATTATAGACCCTTAACTGCGATTCTCCGCCAATATTGCTCAAATCCAATGCCAACCAATGGCCATCGGGCGACCATAAAAATGGGCTTTCGCCACTCTCGCTATAGCTGTTAGCATCAAGTTGATACCAGCGCTGTGGCTCAAATTGATATAAAGCCGGATAGTGCCCGCGATCAGGATGTGGCAGCATCAAGGCAAAACTATTGCCCTCAGGCGAAAAGCTAAGCCCATACAAGCTCATTAAGGGCAAGGCAATATCATGGCTGCGCTGATTACTTAAATCGAGCACCCGAATCACCATGGTTTTATTGCCAGTTGCTAAAGGATAGAGCAACCACCGTTGGTTGGGTGAAATATAGACCTGAGTGAGAATCGCCGAATCAACATCGGGAATATTGGCCAGAATACTTGGAATTTCGGCGATCTTCTCAGCTTGAAACGGTGGCCCGAGCTGTGCGCGCCAAAGAATCTGCGGATTTTTGCTGGTTTGGAGAAAATAGACCGTATCGCCTTGCCATGCAATCGGATACGACCACTTTAGATCCGACCAAGCACGCGAATCAGTAATAATATCCCATTGGCCAGTTTGTACATTCATTTGAATAAGCTGGCTCGCCCCAGTAAATTGGTCGGTGCTGCGTAAATCTTGGCCCACAACCGCCAATAGACGTTGAGTATTTGGCGCTAGCAAGGAATTAAAATTCTCAGCATTGATCAACTTCTCAAATTCCCATTGGGCACTTTGTTGGGTTACAAGGTCGGTCAATTGCCATGTTTTTGATTGTGGGCGTTGCAATAATAATGGAGATTGGTTATAGCGTGGAAATATACCCATGCCTTGTTCAGAGAGCAAATCCAGCGATTGATCGCTATTGAATTGGCGTAGGTTCAAGCTTAGCGCTCGAATATCACCAAAGATGGCAATTGGCTGTTTGGTTGGAGGCTGAATTGTGGGCAAGGCAGGTTGCTCAAAGATCGGCACTTGGGTTGGTAATGGCGCAACTGCTGCTTGTAATTCCTGATTAAGCGGGGTAAGTGTTGCCCCAGCTACTTCGCCAATCCAGGCAACGCCATGTTCGCCCAGCACGCTGGGTTCGATCCGCTTAGTTAGGCTATTTGTGGCCACATTCCATGTGTGCAAGGTCAGTTGTGAGCGATCAAAATCATTCGTTTTTATCAGCCATTGATCGCCAATGGTGGTTGGGTAGACCGAAGTCAATAAGTCAACTTCACGAATCGCAACCAAGGCTCCATTATCAAGGTTATAGGCCGAGTGAAAATATTTTGTCCTAATCTTAGGATTAGGATTTGCAACAAAACTATTGACTATCAGAATGGTTCGATCATTGGAGAGGCTGGCACTCAGCATAGTGCCCTGAAAAGGCGTAGCAAGTGTAACATCGTGCTCAGTGCTGTTGGCCCAATCGATCAAGCTAAACTTGGTTGGCTCACGAAAAACTCCCAGTGCTGCTTGCCGCCCATCACCAAGAATCTGGGTATCGCTGACTGCTCCAAAATCGCGTTGGGTTTGGGTTTCAGGATCTAGTCGATACAGTTTATCATTATCAACAAACCACAGCTTGCCATCACCGACCAATGAAATGCTATGCAACCTTGGGGATAGCTGTTGAGGCGGATTAAGCAACCGCCCATCTGCAAGGTTGAGATGACTCAAACGCCAGCTCTGATCTAAACTACTACGATCAAGCAGATAAACCCCTGTTCCGGCTTGATCGACTGTTAAGCTACTTTGATAATCATAGTTACTTTTCGGCTGTAATGGGTAGCTCCAACGTGGCAATCCAGTCGTCAGGTCAATCGCAAATAGGGTTTGGTTGCGGGCCAAGAACAAGGTTTGTTGTTCAGGCAAAATGATGCTTAGATCTTCGGCATTTTGATCAACAGTCGCAATCGTTACCAAGCCAGTTGGCGCAAGCCGCACCAATTGATATTGCTCCAGGTTGGCATTGTTGATAATGGCATAGAGTTCGGTTTCAGCAGCAGCAGCAGGCCGAGCGGTTGAAGTGGGCACTGGAGTAGGTGTTTGGGCAGCAAGGGTTGTAATCGGCAAAGCAACCGCTGGCTGTTCAATTATCGGCACAATCGTTGGCAACACGGCCAGATCGCTTGGTTCTTGGGTTGGCACAAGCGTAATCGTGCCAGTTGGTTGGGAAGGAAGCTGAGTAACCTCAGTTGGCAAGGTTGGCACAACTTGAATTGGGGGTTGCTCAAGAATCGTGGTTGGAAATGGCGCGGCAATGATCGTCGCGCTTGGTTGCATGCTTGGCGTGGCTGAGCCAAGCAATGCGACCTCGCTGGGGTTTGGGCTGGTTTCGTCAAGGCTGCTTGGCATAAAGGTCAATACCAGCATCAAGCCAATTAAGCCAATTGCGCCCAACACAGGCAAAAACCGCCACCAATTGCGTTCAGTTTTGGGTGTAGCCCGCTCACGATGTGGCTGCATACTCTACTTCTCCTACGATTAATTATTTGCTCCACGAAAGCGCTAGGGATCAAAGAGTGGTACTTGATTCATAAAGAATGGAACCAACGAAGAACGGAACCACGAAGAGCGCGAAGAACGCGAAAGGTTATGATTCCGTTGTTCGTGCATTTCATCCCTGATCTTTTATCATGCATCCTTTGGAACTCTGCGCCGCTTGCTCTATGCCCTATGCTCTATGTTCTATGCTCTACGTGTAATGGTTACGCATGCCCTCACCCCAGCCCCTCTCCCACTGCGGCGGGCGAGGGGATCACTACCCGAGCGGTTCCCCTCGCCTGCTGGGCGGGAGAGGGGTCAGGGGGTGAGGGCATGCTGGCTGTTGTTAATGCTATGAACCATTACATCTATGTTCTATGTTCTTCAATCATATTCCTTCGAACAAATCGCGTTCGTAGCCGTTGGGCTGCGGCACAACTCGGCTAAATTGTTCGCGGCCAAGAAAACGTTGGCGCAACAGGCGTGGCAATTTAAGGCTTAGCCCCATTTGGCCAAGCTGGCTACGATGGGCTTGCCAAGCAGCAACTTTTTGGTCAACCACGCTCGAACAATCGACGCTAGCAGTTGGCGGGTTGACTGCTTCTAAAATTTTCACAAAATCGATATCACCATTATTGCCGCCCTTACGTGGATCGCGACCTGAAAGTCGCCACAAACGCAGCATCATTTTGATCAGCAATGGATTAAAAGTCGAGTAGTAGAGTTTGCGCGGTGTCCAGGTTGGCAAGCCTGCATCAAGCTGCTCAGGTAGCCAAGCGCCATCGCCCGCCCGCGCAAAGGCCAAATGCGTGGCATGATGCATGGCAATATGATCAGGATGGCCATAGCCGCCATATTCATTAAAGGTTATTACCACCTGTGGCTGAATTGCGCGAATAGCGGCGGTAACTTTGGCGGCAACGGCCTCGACTGGCGCTTGAACCAAAGCCTCAGGGTGCTCGTTGGCAGGCGTATTGGGCATGCCCGAATCACGATAATTTAAGAAATGATAGGCCGCCAAGCCCATAGCATTGGCCGCATCGCCCAACTCGGTTGAACGGAGTGTTGCAATATCGCCATAGCCTTGTAACAAACTTGGGTCAACATCACCAGCTTCGCCACGCGTTGCACAAATATAATGTACACTCACGCCATGATGAGCATAGTAGGCGATTGTGCCAGCATTACCAAAACTCTCATCATCGGGGTGAGCATAGACAAACAACAAACGGCGGGTCATTGGCGCAGTATTCAGCCAATGCGATTCAATTCCATAGGCGCGGAGATCGCGGGGAAAATGCATGGGAACGGCCCTCACACAAACAAAGAGTATGGTCTGTCGGTTTTCTAGGTTTGTCAAGAAGTTGGCAATGTTCACGTATCGACTTATACCAAGCCTATAGTATACTTAACCCACTACGTTTTGCGAATACCCTAGCCGCATTGCTGTCCAACGTTGCCTAACCACGCTAGCCTATCTATGGTGAGAGTTATGCACTGGCGCTCGTTTATTCCACGGACACTAGCCGATTCCCAATCTCGTCAACAGTTATTGATTGTCATGCTCAAAAGCGTTGTTTGGATCTTTACTCCCGTCCAAGTTATCTTGAGTTTTACCTTGACAACCACAAGCTGGCCACGCCTGTTGTTGCTGGCGATTGTCAACCTGCTTTGTGCTGGAATCTGGCTCTTAATCAAACGCAATAAGCTGGATCTGGCGGGCAAGCTGTTTGTTGGGTTGTTTTGGTTGTTATTTACGGGTTTGATGCTGAGCACTGGTGGCATTAGCTCGCCTTCGATTATTGCCTACTTTTTCGTCATTTTTACCGCCAGCTTTTTGTTGGGAGAACTGGCAAGTGTGATTATCGGCTGTCTGAGTTTAGCGGCAACCTTTGTAGCCGTGCTCCTTGAGCTGAATCAGCTTTTGCCCGCCTCGGTGATTGTTTATACCCCCGTTTCGCGTTGGCTCAGTTACAGCTTTTATCTTGGCATTATGCTGATATTTCAGATGGTCAGTGGGCGCTTGGTCTATAAGGCCATGCAAAAAGCCCAAGCCGAGTTACACGAACGCCAACGCATCGAAGCTGAATTACGCCATTCTGAAGCCCAATATCGTCTTTTGTTCGATACTATTCCAATTGGCATTGGCATGGCTAAACTCGATGGTACAGTCATCGCCATCAACCCAGCTGGCAGCCAAATGATGGGCTATAGCCATGCCGAATTGATGCAAATCAAACTCGAACAGTTATATGCCAATCCCGATCAACGGGCTAGTTTAATTCAGCAAGCCCAGCAAACTGGCAAGATTCGCGACCGCGAGATGGCTTTCCGGCGCAACGATGGCCAATTGGTTTGGGCGTTGGTCAATCTTGATCTTGGGTTAATTAATGGTGAGGCGGTGACGATTGCCACGCTGCGCGATAACACCACTCAACGCGCAGCAGAACAAGCCTTGCGCACCAACGAAGCTCGTTTTCGGGCAATCTTTGAGCATGCAGCAATCGGAATTGTCTTAATTGATAATAATGGTGTGGTCTTTAGCGCCAACCCAACTGCTTGTATGTTGCTTAATTTCAGTGAACATGAATTGCAACAACAAGCCTTTGTTAATTTCACCCATCCCGATGATCGCCAATTTGAAATGAGCTTAAATCAAGAACTTCGCGCCGGATTATGTGATTCGTATCAAATTGAGCAGCGCTTTATTCGCTCTGATGGTGGGATTGTTTGGGGCCGTTTGTGTGCCTCATTAGTCCAAGATGCTGCTGATCAACCTTTATTTATGATTGCGATGATTGAAGATCTTAGCTCGTATAAAGATACCCAGGCCCAACTTGACTTGCAAATGCAAACTCTGACAGCGCTCTACTACAGCTCACAACGCCTAACAACCAAACTCAAAGTCGAGGAATTGGCCCGCGATGGGGCCGATAGTTGTGTTAGCATTTTTGGCGCACAACGGGCTTGGCTCACGCTCAATCAGGCTGATCAGCTTAACTATCACGAACATAACCTAGAACAACCCTTGCCCAGTGTTCACATTGAGATTGAATCGACTCAACCCATCACCCGCGATGGCCCAACTCGAACCATGGCCTTTCCGTTGGTCAGCCATAATCACACCTTTGGGATGCTCAATTTGCAGAGCAATCAGGCTGATTTCTTTCAAGCTGAGCGCAACGATATGCTACAAACCTATGCCAGTCAGGTCGCCGCCGCCTTGGATAACGCGCTCATGTTCCAACATTTGCAACAAATCAACCGTGAAGTTACCAGCGCCTACGATATGACGATTGAGGGTTGGTCTCGCGCCTTAGATTTGCGTGATCACGAGACTGAAGGCCATACCCAACGTGTTACCTGGATGACTGAACGGCTGGCCGCCGCAATGGGCCAATTTAGCGCCGAAGAGTTGATCCATGTGCGACGAGGCGCTTTGCTCCACGATATTGGAAAAATGGGTGTGCCCGATGCCATCTTGCACAAGCCTGGGCCGCTCAACGATGAAGAATGGGTGATTATGCGGCGGCATCCGGTCTATGCGTATCAACTGCTTGCGCCAATTGGCTACTTGCAAGGCTCGCTGGATATTCCGCATTATCATCATGAACGCTGGGATGGGGGCGGCTATCCCAAAGGCTTGCAGGCCGAAGAAATTCCTTTGGCGGCGCGAGTATTTGCCGTAGTTGATGTATGGGATGCCTTGCGTTCTGATCGACCATATCGCAAAGGTTGGTCAGATCAGCGGATTATGGACTATTTGGCGGGTGAGGCGGGCAAGCATTTTGATCCATTAGTCGTTGAAGTATTTTTGCAATTGCTCATGACCATGAGCATTGCCGAGGTGCGTAATCCAGTTAATGAAGCCTAAAAAGCAACAGGCGGGCTAGCAAGCCAGCCCACCTTTGCAAGAGTTTATTGGAATTACCAAGGCTTACGTACCCTCACCCCCGACCCCTCTC
>NZ_DOPT01000016.1:0-5554 GCF_003512625.1 Herpetosiphon sp.
CCGCGATGGGAGAGGGGTTGGGGGTGAGGGAACGAGGATGATCATGCCCTCACCCCCTCTCCCGCACGCGAGGCGAGGGGGAACCATCCCATCATGAGCCTTGGATCTCCCCTCGCCCGCCGCGATGGGAGAGGGGTTGGGGTGAGGGATCGCGCTGTATAAGCTCATAGCCTCTATTGCCAATGCGGCAGCAAATTTTCTAGGCTGTTGCCGTCGATTTGGCCTAAACCAAGGTAGCGCTGCTGCTGATCGCGCACCACCACGATGCTGCCAGCTGCATACGTGCTGGTTTTCAGCGGTAGATCGCGGCGGGCGAGCCAATCGTCAATCTGTTGATCGTTGATCGTGAGCCATTGTTGGCTGAATTGCTCGGCATAGCGCGAAGCCAAATCATGGGCTGGTTGGAATCCATGCCGCGATAGTTTGCCAACCTGAATCCCTGCACTGACAAATGGAAAGTGCTCGAAATTGTTGAGCCAGCGCTCTGGAATCGCCTGAATTGTTTTGCCGTTACGCCATAAACTCAGGCCGTTGGCTTCTAAAATTTTACCCAGATCAAAGCCATACACAGCGTGCAATGTATCAAGAATTTGGCGCTGTTCGTCGGCAGTAACTGCTTTGTAGCCAGCTTTGGCTAGGGTTTGTTGCGGGCGCTCTAGGCTGGGCGTGGCAATCTGATCACGCTTGATAATCAGCGCAGCGAAAAATCCGGCGGTGTTGTAGAGATGCGGCCATAAACGCAAGGCCTTGGCGATGCTGGGATCGTAATGCTGTGAGCCTGCCGCCAACAAGCCAGGCGCTTCAATTGGCACGCTGGTTGGAATTGACATAATCTGAATTTGCTCAGGGTAGCGTTTGAGCAGCGCATCAAGCACCGCCTCATCTTCTTCGGGCGCAAGGCTACAGGTCGAATAAACCACATGGCCATTCGGTCGCGCCGCTTGCAAGGCACTTTCAAGCAACTTAATTTGGCGTTGTTGTAGGGTGTTGCGTTCGTGGCTCGAAACCAGACGGCTGGTGTGGCGTTCGCTGGTGCGCAGCGCTTCACCACTACACGGCGCATCCAATAAAACATAATCGAATTGTTCGGGCAACCAACGACCCATACGCTCGCCTGGTTGGTTAGTGATCACCGCCGAGGTGCTGCCCCAGCGCTGAATATTGCCTTTGAGGCCAGCAATCCGTTGTAAGTTGCTGTCGTTGGCCACCACCAGCCCACGATCTTGCAGTTGCGAGATGATATGGGTGGTTTTGCCGCCAGGAGCAGCGGTCAAATCCAGCACACTTGGTTCGGCCTCAGGGGGCAATTCAAATAGCTCAACGGGCAACATCGAGGCGGCATCTTGGATGTAGTAATGGCCCATTTGATGCTCGACGGTGCGGCTTAAGTTGCCAACCTCGTTGCGGAGTTGCCATCCCGTTGGGCAAAATGGCACTTGCTCTAGTTGCCAGCCATACTGTTGTTGCCAGGCTTGCGGGCCGTTTGCACTCGCCTTGAGCGGATTGGTGCGCAGGCCGCTGGGCAATGGTTGGTTGATGCTCTCCAACAGTTGGTTAAGCTCGGTTTCATTCAGTAAATCGCGATAGGCTTCAAGCTGTCGCGGTAGTTGACGTGTCATTGTTGTTCCTTTATGCGGGATCGTAGTTCCCTCACCCCCGACCCCTCTCCCACGGCGGCGGGCGAGGGGAGCATTTGGTTTGGTGGTTCCCCCTCGCCTGCTGGGCGGGAGAGGGGGTTAGGGGGTGAGGGCCACATCCCCAATTCGCGTCACAATCTCGACGGTTTTGAGGCTGATGGTGATGATTTTGCCGATCAGCCGCACGATATACTCAGGATCGTCGTGGCGATTGGGATCGTTGGTGATGCCCGACCGCGCATCGGTGCTGACCCGATATTGATCAATCACCCAATCGAGCGCCGAGCGGTTGCCCAGCTTATATTCAAAGGCCGCCGCCGGAATGCCCGCCAAACTCAGAAAGTTGTTGTAGCGCAGGGTTGTGCGATCTTTGCTGAGTTTCATGCTTTCAACCCGCCAATTCAGTGGTTCGTCGCGGTTTTCGAGCCATTGTAAATTATATTCAGGCTGACTTTCGTAATTAATGTGCAGTTCGGCCAGCTCGCGGCCTGCTTGGGCCAAGGCCTGAAAATCGGCCAAGGCCACAATTGGGATGCGCGGCAGTTCGCGGCGTAAGTTGGCGGCGTAGCGTTCGCGGTAATGCGGCGAGTGCAGCAGCCCATACACATAATAAAAAATATCCCATTTTTCGATGCTTGGCTCGCCAAGTTGGCTGCGGAAGTGCTCAAGCGCCCAATCGCTGATGTTTTCGCGCTGGTTGCTGCCATCGTCATCATAGACATAATATGGGAAGCATTGAGTTTGCCGCCCACCATAATGCAAACAAGGAATGACGTTAGTGATTTGGGCTGAAAATGGGATTTGTGCCTCGTTGACAACGCAAATTACCCGATTTTCACTAGCTGTTGGGAATAGAGATGGTATCAGGTAGACTCGCTCATTGAGAAGCCGTTCAAAGTAAATTTTCTGTTTTGTGTATGGTCGATAGATGCCATCTATAACTTTATTTGCATCATATTGGATATAACGCCCTCGTTGGATATTACTTTTTAGATCACCGCTCCAACTAATTTTTTTGTCATCAGTAGAAATAAAACTATCAATTTCTTGTTTGGTCACCAATCTTTGCCAGCGAGAAACATGATCATTGTAATAATCAATAGTGGTTTTGATGTTGTTTGATAAGGTATCAGAATCAAAATTCCAAACCCAAGCATCACGATTACTTTTTACACCATTTGTAAATTGTGTGAAAATTGCTTGACCAAATCCTTTTTTCGCTTCCTTTGTACCTAAGGGAATAAAATTATCAAAATCATTTTCTAAGCCATCCGTGAGCCAAGTATGCTTTTTATCAGGTAAAATTTCTTGCCATTCGATTTTATCTATTGTTTCAGCCTGATTAAGCAAATTAAACTTTTCTTGTTTTTTCCACATCTCGCCAGCTCGCGCATACCAAATTTTGGCATCACTTGCTTTAGTTGAACCACGCTTTTTGATCAGAAAAATGATACTGACTCCAACCTGAATGCCAAACACATTGTGTGTTGTGCCGGAAAGTTTGGGATTTTTGCGCACATTGCCACCAAGATCAAGCACATAGATTGCATCAAAATCCTGTGCTAAATGCTTGCGCATGCCATCAAACGATAAATCATCAATAAAACTATTGTTGGTAACAAGGGCTACAATACCTTCATCACCGTTGCGTATAATTCGATCAGCCGCCCAGCGAAAGGATTTAACATATGGATCGTTCAATGCATTTTTGTTGGTTTGTTGTGAATCGCGGCTATAGGTCATAGCCACCCGTTGATCGATAATTTCATACTTACGATTTTTATTATTATCATTCTCGTTAACTTGGCGGGCGTTGTAAGGTGGGTTGCCGATGATTACAAAAATATCTTGTTGTTGTTGTTTGAGCACGCGCTCGGTGTTTTCGGGCACAAACAAGCCCAATTGCTGGCCTGCGCCAACTTGAGCTAATTCAAAGGTATCGACCAAACAAATGCCATTGAATTCTTGATAGCTATTGGTCAATTCATAATACAAATGCTCGATATTCATCGAAGCGATGTAGTAGGGCAACAACATCACCTCGTTGCAGTGTAATTCCTCGGCATATTTTTGGCGCAATTTGCTGCGCGGAATTTCGTGCATCACCCGCAGCAAAAAGTTGCCAGTGCCAACAAATGGGTCGAGCACATGCACGCCCGCGTTGCCGAGCGAGGTATTAAATTCGCGCCGCAACAACTCCTCGACCGAACGCACCATAAAATCGACAATCGGCTGAGGCGTGTAAACAATCCCATGCGTATCAGCGACCTTAATCGAAAAGCCTTGGAAAAAATTCTCATACAGCGTGTTCAAGAAATCCTGTTTATGGCTGAAATTCTCGATGGTGGCGGCGGTCGATTCGATTGCCCCATAAAAACGGTCGAGTTCACGCAAAAAATCATTACGATTGAACGAACGCGAAGTTAATGCCTGAATCACGGTTTCAATTTCGCGGGCAATCACATTGCGATTAACAAAATCGGGATTATTAAAGACCTTGCGAAAAATCCGCTCGGTCAACAAGTGCTGAATCAACATCTCCTCGACCGCTGAAACCGAAATATTGGGGTTGATCGCCTCGCGCACCAAGGCCATAAAGCGCTCAAGCGCCGTGATAAAACGCTGATTCTTCTCGCTAATTTCGCGCTCGATCAAACGCAGCACGCCTTGGGCGAGTTCGGGCACGCGCTCGCGAAACTCGACGACCGCGTGATCCCATTGCAAATATTGGGGCGGCTGATAATTGAAAAACAGCAGCAGCGCATCGATCAACGCATCGGGCTGGCTAATATCCACATCGAGCACTTGGCGCTGATTTTGCCAAAGAATAATCCGTTGCGGAGCCTGAAACAAGATATTTTCAGCGGGATAGCCAGCGGCGAACTTTTTACGCACCTCAGTTGCCAAATCATCGTTACTATCTTTGGCTTCCCAGACCCCGCGAATCAAGGTAAAACTATCGAGCAAAGCACCATCGGCGCGAATCGAGCTTTTTTTCAAGCGGATCGAATACTGTTCGACCAATGTCCAGCCCATCTGGCTTGCGCAAGCGCGGAGCAAGGCCGCAAAGGCTGGAGCAACTGCGCCCTCGTGTTGGGCACGGGCCTCGGCCAAACTGCGCAAACTGGCGTAATACTCGCGCACCGCCTTATGATTTGGCTTGATCGACAGCATTGATTCAACCCTCATACACAAAAGTAGCACTATTGTACGCGAGAGCTGGGCAAAGAGCAACGAGGATTCTAGCCCCATGCGCATCAAGCTTAGGTTCATGCTGCCGTTAATGCCCGTAAACGCTGAGCCGTGGTCGGTGGCTGCTGGCGTTTGTTCGTCCTCGCCCAGCGCTGAATCAAGGCCGCGAGCCGTGTCAACACCCGCAAAAACTGCGGCGGATCAGCCTGCGTGCTGGCCAGTTCGCCCGCCATCCCCGCGACAATCGGCGCGGCTTTGAACAAACTCCGCTCCGGATCATGCCAGCTACTGGCGGCCAGCAGCCACTGCTGAAACACCAGCCCAATCAATTTGGCATAGATTTCACACAAGACCCGTGCCGGATTCGCCGTGCGCCAGTCATCGATTCGTGCATGGCTTTTCCAGAGCTTAAACAGCAGTTCAATTTGCCAGCGCACCCGCATCACGGTCCAGACCTCGGTCGTGCTGATCAGCAGCCGTGGCACATTCGTGAAGACCACATTCCAATCCGCCAGCGCCAAGGCCGCTGCCGACGGCATCCGATGCTGGTGCTGGGCATGCTGGCGAATCCGTGCCCGGCGCTGATCGGCAACCGCCTGCGTCACCCGCGTGACGATCAGCCGCCCATGCACCTGCTGCTCCTTCCCCACGATGATCGCACAATCCCACGTTGCCACCGGGCCAAGCTCGCGGACAAACGTGGCCAACGGCTGCGCGGCGTGTCC